>JBQCCH010000121.1:0-6279 GCA_051962375.1 Tepidisphaeraceae bacterium | reverse complement strand
TTTTCCTTCGGGCGCGCCTGCTCGATCAGCGCCTTGATCGGCACGCCGGTGAACACGTTGTCGAGCCGGCTCCAGTGCGTGACGCAATGCATGTCGCACACGACATCGACGGCCGGCATCGCGCGGATCTGGTCGTACGTGAACTCCAACTCATTCTCGCACAGCCCAAACACCCTCAGCCGCCAGTCCGGATGGGAGGGATCGACCTTGGGCACCGTGCCGTAGTGCAGCACCGGCCACTTCGCGGTGAGTGTCTGCCCCGGGGGCGTGCGATCGGCGGGCGAGCCGCGAAGCGTGTCGGCGGAAACAATGCGCGGGCGAATGACGGAATCGGCCATGGCCGCATGATACCCGCCGCCAAACCGCATTTCATTTCCCCACGCAAGCCCCCGCGGCCGCGCGGACGGCCGGGTCGGGGTCGCTCAGGCAATCGAGCAGGAAGCCGGCATCCTTTCGCAACGCCTCGGGGGGTCGGGCGTCGCGCGTGTTGTCGCGGATGTACGCCTCCAGGCGATTCGCCGCTTCGGGAGCGAAGCGCGTGCGATCCAGCCGCATCGCCGCCTCCACGCCGCGCCGTCCCAGCGATTGAAGCTGCGCGCTGGCGCGGCTGCGCTCCTGTGGATCGCGGGCGGCCAATCGCGGCGCGAGCGCCTGGATCGCCCGCGTCATCTCTGGATCGGCCGGCAAGTCCGCGAAAGCGCGGTACACATCCCCCGCCGCCGGCGCGAGCGGGTTGTCCCCCTTGTTCACCAGCCGCAACACCGGGATGACGCAATCGCGCATCTCCGTCGGCCGATCGATCAGCAACTGCTGCAGCGACGTCGAGCGGATCAGAAACTGCGGCGCCGCATTGAATCGCCCCGCCGTCGCTTCGACGAAGTTCTCGCCGAAGACGATGATGATCGACTGAGCCGCCCCCTCCTGCTGACGAATCGCCTGAATCACCTGCTGCGCGGGCGTGATTTCGATCTTGGTCAGGACCGGCGTCGCCGTCTCGGGCAATGCGTCCACCCCGGCGACCAGCAGCAGGTTCTGCGTGCCCGAGGAATGGGTGTCATTCCAAACCCGGCGCGGGCACGACAGCTTCCATCCGTACGGATTGCCGGCCAACTGCACCAGGCTCGTGCGCCAATCGCGCAGCAGCGGCTCAAACCGCGGCTGATTCAGGCTCAGCAGGCGGTCCTGCCCTTTTTCATTGACCAGCGAAATGAAATCCTCAACCGCGAACGTGCCCTGCGGACGCGCCCATCGGCCATCGACCAGAAACCAGCCGGGCCGCACGTAATTCCGCGCTCGGAGCTTGGCGGCATTTGAGAATTCGGTCGATCCCGGTCGATCCGCAGCCACGGCGACGCCGGCCCATCCGACCGCCGCCAACACACCCCAGACGGCGAGATTCGCGCGAAGCCGCGTCATGGCATCCATCGTAGTGCAAACCCGTGGGCTCGAACAAACGTGGCTTCCATGACGCGGAGGTTTGGCAATCGCTTCAACTCGTCCACAGCCGCCCGTGTCATCGGCCGTAGTAATAGTAAGTCGTCCGCGTGTAGACGCCCGGGCTGCCGTAGTAGTACGTCGGCGCGGCGTACGTGACCGGCGGCACATACACGGGAGCAGGCGCGTACACCGGCGGCGGGGTATAGACCGGCGCGGGCTCATACACCGGGGCGGGGGAATACACGGGCGGCGGTGCGTACACCGGGGCGGGGGCGTACACGGGGGCCTGCGCGTAGTACGGCTGCACATAAACCGGCGGCGGCGTGTAAATCACCGGGGGCGGTGCGCAGTAGACCGGCCGATACGGTCGGTAATAACCATAGCCGCCGTACACGCCTCCCCCGCGATAGCCGCCCGTTCGATAGCCGCCCGTTCGAAAGCCGATGCCCAGGTAATTGCCACCCCCACCGAACCCGAGCGACAGCCCGAACGAACTGTGCGACCCATACCCGCCGCGGTATCCGCCATAACCGCCCCGCCCATGGTCCGCCAAAGCGACCGATCCCGAGGCCAAGACGAGTGCGGCAGCGATCCAATGTTTCAACATAGCCAACTCCCAGCGGACAACCGATTCTGCTTCTGAAATCATAGACACGTCGCAGCCGCAAAGGTTGGCGGCGACGGTCGATTCAAGCCGGCATTCAGGGGACCAAGGTGCCGGCGAAGTGAGCATCCGGCGTTTGCCACCACAACTGCTTGTGGTGGTGGATCGTCACGAGGTGCCGCTGCCCCGGAAAGAGGATGGCAAAATCGCTGGACACCAAGTTCATCAACAGCGTCTGCACCAGACCGGCAAGCCCCGCTTCGCCCGGCAAAAATGCGACAGCCGATCCGTCCGTCCGGTGCCGCAGCGTCTCCGGATCGATCCCGATCGCCGATAGCGCCGGCGCCATCCACCTGCCGTTGCCGTGATCCAATTCAAACGCCCAATGGCTTTTCGGCATCACCCAGGCGGGGGCGGCGATCCGCTGCCAGGCGTTGATGAGTTTGTCGGTCAAATGTTTCTCGTACGGCACGTCCACCCGCACCAGCTGCGCGGGCAGGTCGGGCCGGATCGTCGGGTCGTCCGGGCCGAGCCATCCGACGATCTGCACCGAATCGCCGTTTGGAAACTTGAAGCTCCCGCTGTTGTAATAGGCGCTCAAGAGGTTCGATTGCCGAGCCTGTTCAAGAACCTGGGCATAGTCCACCACGCGGGGCATGCCCCGGAAACTATCACATTGGAGCGTTCATGACGATTAACGATCTCGCCGTCGTCTCCCTGCAGCGGTCTGCCCAGTTCTTTCACGGGTTTGTCGACGATTTATCGCCCGAGGATTTCAAGCACGTGCATGCGCCCGGCGCCAACGCGCCCGCGTGGATCGTCGCTCACCTGCTCGCGGTCGAATACATGATGCTCGGCCTGCTCACGCAGGATCGCCCGGCGTTGCCCGAAGGATTCGATCCCCAGCGCTTCGGCCGCGGCAGCGCGTACGACCCGAGCGACGACGTCAATCCGGCCGCCCTGCTCCCGTTCTTCGACCGGCTGCGCGACCGCACGATCGAAGTCGTCCGCGCCATGCCGGCGTCGGAATTCGACCGCAAGCTCCCCAACATCAGCCCGCGCTTCAGCACAGTGGGCGAGCTCATCGCGGTGATGGGCGTGCATGTCGCGCTGCACGCGGGGCAGTTGTCCGGCATTCGTCGGTCGCTCGGCAAGCCCGCCCTCTTTTAATGCGATTCCCCTCCCCGCACCGGCCGCCGCTTGTGCGGGGGGGGAGGATCGGTACAGTCACCCGCGTGGCCAGTGCTGCACGCAAAATCGTCCTCACCGGCGGGCCCGGCGCGGGCAAGACCGTCATCACCCGCGCGCTGATCGACCGATTTCCCGACCGATACGTGCTCGTCCCCGAAGCCGCCACCGCCGTTTATTCGCACCTCAACACGCGCTGGGACAAGCTCGATCTCGCCGGCCGCCGCCACGTCCAGCGGCTGATTTATCAACACCAGACCGACCAGGAAGCGCGCCTCGCCGCCGAGCACCCGACGAAAACGCTCCTGCTCGACCGCGGCACGATCGACGGCGCCGCCTACTGGCCCGACGGCGCCGACGCCTACTGGATGGATCTGCAAACCACGCTCAGCGCGGAGCTGCGTCGGTATGACACCGTGCTCTGGCTCGAAACCGCCGCGGCCCTGGGGATCTACGACGGCGACGCCAGCAACGCCGTCCGTTTCGAAGACGCCGCCGGCGCCGTCGCGAGCGGCCACCAGCTCCTGCGGCTCTGGCAGGATCATCCCCGCCTCCACCACGTCGGCGCGTTCGTCGACCTCGCCGACAAAATCGCCGCCGTCGTCGAACTCATGCAGCGGTAGTCGTTCGGTTGCACGGGCGTTGAGTTGGGGAGGATTGCGTCGATCCGTCGTCGAGATGACACGTCGTTTCCCACCGTCGGGGTTGCGCCCGCGCAGCGCGCCCGAGCGACAATCCCAAAAAACTTAAGCCCCCATCCCGCGGCCACGCTCCCGCGCTGCACCGATCCCCCCAGGCCCGCGCAGCGCGACGGTTCTTATGAAAGGACCGTTCATGCGAGCACACCTGAGCCAACTTAATTCCAACCACCCCGCCCTCGCGGATGACGGCAGCCGGCTTCGCATGTTGGCGAGCCGATTGCTCACCAGCGACCGCATCCGCTTCGATCGCCTCTGGGCCTACTACCGCAATCCGATGCGCATCGCCACCGTCATCGACGGTTCCTCCTCGCAGCGCCCCTACATTCAGGCCCAGGAGTGGGGCTTGCCCAGTCGCATCACCGGCGTCATCTCGGACGAGACGGTCTTCGACGGCTCGACCGTTGAAGGCGTTCAGCGCAAGGAAGTCGTCATCGAAAACGACATCGGCTGGCGCATCGACAGCCAGGTCGATTTTCTTTTCGGCCGGGCGATCGTGCTGAATTCCGCCTCCCCCGATGCCACCCGCCAGCGGGACATCGAAACGCTCCTGCGTCTTATCCTCGCCCACAACGGCGGGCTGGTGTTTTTGCAGAAGGTCGCGCTGCTCGGCGCGGTCTACGGCAGCATCGACATCCTCGTCAAATTCGACCCCGCCGCCGCCGACAACAATAACTCGGCCGCGTGCGCGACGCAGTTCCTGGGGGCGACCGCGCCGGCCGCTCCTTCCCCGACTTCGCCAGGCCCATCCCCCGCAGAGCCCGCGCCCGACGCGCCAGCCACCCCGGCCATCGCTTCGGGCGACGCATCCACCGACCCGGGCGCGAGCCAGAACTCGCTCGAGACGCTTCAGCGACTCGCCCGCATGGTCCGGTTTGAGATCGTCGATCCAACGCGGGCTCTGCCCCTCCTGGCCCCGGACGATTGCCTGTGCGTCGACGCCTTCGCAACCGTCTACACCCGCCAGGGCCTCGCCGCCGCGGCGCCGCCCCCCACCAAGTGGTTGCGCTTCACCTCCCTACCCCGGGCGCAAGCGGCGTCGGACAACGGCTCGCGAACCCTGGTCGAAATCATCACGCCCACCGCGTGGCAAAAGTATGACGATTTCGTCCTCGTCGACAGCGGCGCCAACACGCTCGGCCGGCTTCCCCTGGTTCATATCCAGAACACCGCCGACCCGTCGTCATTCGCCGGCGCGAGCGATGTGGAGCCGCTCATTCCGCTGCAGGATGAACTGAATACCCGCCTCAGCGACCGCGCTTATCGCATCGCCATGACCAGCCTGAAGATGTATCTGGGCAAGAACATCGACAATTTCCTCGATCTGCCCATCTCGCCCGGTCGCATGTGGAGCGCCGCCACCGCCGACGCCAGCATTGAAGAATTCGGCGGCGACAAGGGCAGCCCCAGCGAAGACCTGCACATCAGCGAAGTGCGCGAAGCGCTCGACAAGCTCAGCGGCGTCAGCCCGGTGGCGGCCGGCACGGTGAAAGACCGCATCGGCAATCTCACTAGCGCCGCCGCCCTGCGCGTCACGCTAATGGCGCTGCTCTCCCGCACCGAACGCAAGCGCGTGACCTACGGCACCGCCATCGCGCAGCTGTGTGAATTGGCGCTGGCCTGGCTGGATCATGCGGGACTGTTTCCCACCACCGAGGCCGATCGCGCGATCGAGATTCACTGGCCCAACCCGCTGCCCACCAGCGAGATGGACCCGCTCGAAGAAGCGGCCGCCAAGGAAAAGCTCGGCATCCCGCAAGCCACCGTCCTGCGCGAGCTCGGCTACTAAAAACCAGCCGCATCACGCTCGGCCGACGCGAAGTTTTCCACGCCGGCCGTTCATCCGAATCCACGTCTTTGTTCCTTTTTTTTCTCTTTTCGATTGGAGGTTCCTCATGGAATCCGAGACCCCTGCCGTGTCGTCACCGCCCGCCACCCCGAACCCCGCGCCGGCGCCGGTGCCGAGCCCCCGCGACCGCTTGAACGCCCTGGCGGCCACTCTCGTGCGGCACCGGGACCCGCGAATGCTGCGGGAATACCTGCTGCTGCGGTCCTGCGTCCGCTGAAAATCGCCGCCCCCGCGCATCGCTTCGGCGGCAATCCGCATCGTGACTGTTTTGGTTGTTTTCACTTTTTTTTATTTGGAGCACGCACATGTCTTTTTCCGGAAAAGCCACGTATTCGGCCGGCGACAGCCTCCCTGAAATCGCCGAGGACGTCACCGACCTGGTGAGCATCAACTCGCCCCACGAAACCCCGCTGCTGGACGTCATCGGCGATGCGCCGCGGCCGGCTCGGTCGACCGTCCATGAATGGCTCGAAGATTCGCTGCTGCCGAACACCGACAGCATC
>JBQCCH010000120.1:0-3436 GCA_051962375.1 Tepidisphaeraceae bacterium | reverse complement strand
CACCAACGCCGGATCCTGACCCGGACGCAGGGCACCCGCATTGGCGATCGGCGCGCCCAGCAGCAGCGGCTTGCCGCGGAATCGGAACCACATGTCGGCCCACTCGGGCTTGGTGTACCACTCGGTGTACATGTGGTGAATCTTCCATTCCGGCTCATGGTTGAAGAAAAACGTGAGCTTCGGCACCGCAACGCCGGCCGACTTCAATTCACGCGCGACCTTCAGGAAGGCGGTCAACTCCTTGTCGTAAACGCTCCCGTTGGTGTAATCGAGGAACAGAAAATCGACGCCGGCGTCCGCGAACATGCACAGGTGCTTGCGAATCACCCATTCATCGGTCGAGCGGTAATACCCGAACAAGGGCTCGGCCCAATACCAGGTCGGATGATCGGGGCCGGCTTGCGGGTGCACTTCAAAATTGCGGAAGTAGGGATGATCGGCCAGGAACGCGGTCACGTTGTAATCGTGCCACCATCGCTCATTCCCATGCCATTGCCAGTAAAACAATCCCACCCACCGATCGGCACGCGACGGGCCGACCTCGTCAAACCCAGGCAGTGAGCGGCCGAGATCGTCTGTCGCGACACTGTCGGCATTCGTGATCGGCATGACCGGCGTCGACTGCTCGGCCGACGGCGCTTGCTCCGCGGGCGGCGCCGCCATCGCCGCGGCCAGCACCGTCAATTGAATCGCCATGCTAAATCGCAGAATTTGCCGATAGTGCATCGTGATACCTCCGGTGTAGACGATGCCTCATTTCGGACCAGAATGCAACCGGCCGGCGAGGCGCCGGCGTGGCGAGCTATCGAGATGCGGGAGCGGTCGACGCATCGACCTGGATCATCGCTCCCTGATGCGGGGCGGCGGGCGGCGGGGGAGCGGAGGGCAGGGACGTGGAAGAGGCGGACGACAAAAACAACATCACGCCGGCCGACGCGACCCCGGCCGCGAACACCCAGCCGGCTGCGATTCGCAGCGGATCATAGCTGATGCATCGCGCCGTCGAACCGGCCAACCGACCGACCGCATGACTCGTCCCCAGCGCATCAAGCGTGCGAAGTCGCTCCAGATTGAGCGCATTCCGCAAAGTCGGCGGGGCGGCTTCGGCGGCATTCGCCCAGAGCACCGCGCTGAGCAGGGCGATCGGAAACACCACGCCGCGCCGTCCGAAAAAATCCCGCAGCTTGCTGAGCGCCCGCTGCACGCGCATCTGGGCAGCGTTTTCGTTCACGCCCAAGGCCGCGCCCACCTCGGCAAAGCTCCGCCGCTCCAGGAACCGAAGCACGACGGCCGACCGATCCTTGGGCTTCAACGTGTTGATGGCTTCGTCCAATAACGGAGCGACATCCGCCCAGGGAGAAATCCCATGCGTGCGATGCATTGCCATTTCGCCGGCCCTTCTTTCATGACGCTGACGACGTGATTCGAGCTTTCGCAGATTGAGGACGGTGTAGCGCGTCGCTTTGTAAAGCCATGCCGCCACGACAGTTCGATCCGAAATGTGCCCCGCCTTGCGCATCAGCAGGATAAACACCGCCTGCGTCACTTCCTCCGCCCTGGCATGCCCCCCCAGCTGCCGGACGGCACACGCGTAAACCATGTCGGAATGACGAGATAAAAGCTGCGCAAACGCGACATCGCTGCCGGTCTGAGCGTAAAGCCGCAACAACTCGTGATCATCCGCCACGTGTGGCATTCATCAGAATTATGTCCGGTGATCCCGGAAATCACACAGAATCCAAAAAAGTTTTGGCTTCAACTCCGGCTATGCGCCAACGATTTGCGCCTCTGCTTCGTTGGTATGACGTTTGGAGTTAATATCTCTTTGCTTTAAGGATTGAACTCCAGCGATCAAGAATGCGTTATGGCTCCGGCTTGCGGGGGCACAAGTGAAAGATAGATCATTGAAAGAGTCAGATGGCGTCTTAGCGCCAAACATTCCCGACGAAATTGCTCCGTCCGAACCGCAGGTTCCATTGGGAAACATCGCTGCGAGTGGAGCGGCCTGGAATGTCGCGGTGACGATATTCTCGAAATTTGTCGGCATCGCTTCTAACATTGTACTTGCAAGACTGCTCCTCCCCGCAAATTTTGGCGAGTACTATGAGGCTTTGATCGTTTTAGGCTTCGCGACCCTGCTCCGAGATTCGGCCCTCGGCCAAGTTCTGATACACCACCAAAAGAAGATACGCGATTGGGAGAACGCTGCATTCTGGATGTCAATACTGCTCGGTTTCTTGGCGTCGGCGATCGTTCTGATAGCGGCGGCCGTCATCCACCAACGTACCGGTGATGGCACGATTGCTGGCCTTCTCGTTATTGCGGCGATCACGTCTCCTTTAATCGCTGCGGGTACAGTTTCGACGGCCAAACTCCAATCGCAATTGCGATTTAAGTTTCTTGCACAACTGGGCGCGTCACTGAACCTATTGTCCGCAGCCGCAAGCATTGCTATGGCTGTTTCGCACTGCGGCGCATTCAGCCTTATGGTTCCACAAGTCGGAACTGCAGCTCTGCGAGCAGGGATATTGATTTACCGGGCGCCGCCTCGCGTACGGCTGAATGTTGACTTGTGGCGCTGGGCGACTCTCGCTAGCCAGGGGGGGGCTCTGTTATTCACGGCGTTTTGTTGGATGGTTGTTTCGCAAGGGGACAACCTCACTTTGAGCACGATGTTCAGCAAGGATGCAGTTGGGCTCTACGCAAACGCATTTAACCTATCGACGCAGACGATTTCGATCTTTACGGGCAACATTGCTCAAGTCTTATTGCCAACGTTAACGCGACTTGCGGACGAACCCCGCCGGCAGGCCAACGCTTATTTAAAAGCCTGCCGTGTGCTTGCAGTCCTGGGGGTACCTTTATGTTTTCTGCAAATATTCTTCGCTCGGCCTGCAATCCTGCTGCTCTTCGGATCAGCGTGGGCCGGTTCGATCATCCCGCTGCAGATCCTCAGTGCCGGCATGGCATTTGGTCTTGTCAACAGCTTCGCCAGTTATCTGATGCAGGCGCAAGGTCGATTTAGACTACTTACCGTTTGGATAGCGTCGTACGCGGCTTTGTTTCTCATTTTGGTTCAAATTGGTGCAAGGGTTTACGGCGTCACAGGCGTGGCGTGGTCAGTCGCGGCGTTCCATTGCGTCATTGGGACGCTGGGAATGCGTGTCGCAGTCAAAGAACATGGAAGCCTTGGCGATGTCGTTGCAGTGTTCACGGGACCGGTGTCCTGTTCAATCGTTGCGGCGATTCCCGTATTGGTGACGATGCGGTTCGCGCCTTCAATATTCGATAGTCAGCAGATTCACGCGGTTAACATCGTTTGGCTGGCGCTGATGGTTTGCCTTTACGGCGTCATTTACATCGCGGGCATCCGCTATTTTGCTCCATCAGATTTTGGAGAGTTGCGGGCACGACTAGTAGGTATCGTAAATCGAAA
>JBQCCH010000119.1:0-4891 GCA_051962375.1 Tepidisphaeraceae bacterium | reverse complement strand
TTCATGCACGTCGGCATGCGGGGCGATCCGACCCAGCTGGCGCAGATCATCAAGGCGGCCCTGGCCAAGACCGCGACGCCGACCGGCGAAGCGCCGGAAGAAACGCCGATGAAGGTGGATTGGTCGGCGGCGGAGAAAACGCTGGGCAGCCCGGAGGAAGCGGAAGGAAAGCGCGTGGAATTCGTCTTCCCCCGGGCCGACCGGTTGAAGGTGCATGGGATGGCCGTCCCGTCAACGTCGGCGCTGGAGACGGCCGACGAAGCCAGCTTCCAAATGTTCGACGCCGATCGGGCCGTCGCTTATGCGGAATTTCTGTTGAAGACGGATGAGGTCAATCCGACGATCCGCGCGTTCTCGGCCGGCGGGTTTACGGTCGAAGCGATCCACAACCACATGATCGATGACGACCCGCACATGATCTTCATTCACGCGTGGGGCAGCGGTCAGCTTAAGAACCTGGCGAACACGGTGGCGGCGGCATTGAAGCAATCGGACACGCGGTTTCGTACACTGCCAGGGCATTGATGCGAGTCGCTCGGCCGGCAAGGGAAGGTCGATTCGGGGGTGCTGCGCATCACCTACCCGCGGACGGAACTGGGCGATGTGAAGATCGGCGACAGAGACTTCTCGTTATAAAGACTTCAGATTTAGGGGGCGGAAAATGACTTCCCAACCGCATATCGGCGACTTCGTCAAATTTACGCCTCCCCAAGGTTATTTTATGCAAATAACAAATGGCGATCCTCGATTTGTAGAGGGCAAAGTTTACGAAGTTGCCCGCGTCGTAGGCGGAATCTACTTAGTGTTAGTAGGACTTGAAGACCTCCCCGGCGGAGGTATACACAAGAACTGTTTCACTCTCGTCAACTCCAAATCGGATGTATGACGTATATAAGCCACAAACCAATGAGTAGTAAGTGGCGAGAAGAGCATGCGTTTCCGACCAGGCAACTGCGGCAGACACATTAGACCCCCCAAGGCTGTTAGCCGTTGTAATGATTGGGATCACGTCGCCTAAATGTTAAACGTAACAGTCGAGAACCTGGCGAACACGGGGGCGGCGGCGTTGAAGCAATCGGATACGCGGTTTCGTACACTGCCCGGGCATTGATGCGAGGCCGGCCCAACGATGGATGACGCGAATCGACCTGAAGGACTGGCAGACGCGGCACACGGGGCAAACTCTCGCGAGTCGATATCCGCTGAGTCGATAGCCTCCGAGTCGACATCTGCCGAGTCGATCCCCTTGGCGCCGGCGAGTCTGGCGCGGCGGTTGGGGGAGATTGGCGCGGCGTTTGGGAAGCTGGGGCTGATCAGCTTCGGTGGGCCGATCGCGCACCTGGGGTATTTTCATTCGGAATTTGTGGATCGGCGGCGGTGGATTCGCGAGGCGGATTACGCGGATTTGGTGGCCTTGTGTCAGTTCCTGCCCGGGCCGGCGAGCAGTCAGGTGGTCTTTGCGCTGGGGATGCGTCGGGCGGGATTGATCGGTGGATTGACGGCCTCGCTGTGCTTCACGCTTCCGTCGGCGGCGCTCTTGATCGGCTTTGCGTATGGCGTGGCGCATGCGGGCGATCTCTCGCACGCGGGCTGGCTGCACGGATTGAAGCTGGCGGCTGTCGCGGTGGTGGCGCAGGCGGTGTGGGGCATGGGCAGGCGGCTGTGCCCGGATGCGGCGCGGGTGACGCTGTGCATTCTGGCGGCGGCGGTGCTGCTGATTGTGCCGAGCGCGAGCGTGCAGATCGGCGTGATCGCGGCGGGCGGATTGATCGGGCTCTTGCTGTATCGACAGGAGACGCCGAGCGCGGGGCTGCCCGAGCGCGTGCGCGGGCATGCGTGGGCGGCGGCGGCGATCGTGGTGTTTTTCGCGCTGCTGTTTGGATTGCCCGGGCTCGCCGACGCGACGCACGCGCGGCACCTGGCGTATTTCGACAGCTTTTATCGCTCGGGGGCGCTGGTCTTTGGGGGCGGGCATGTGGTGCTGCCGTTGCTGCGGCAGGAGATCGTGCCCCGCGGTTGGCTGTCGGACAACGTGTTTTTGGCGGGCTACGGCGCGGCACAGGCGGTGCCGGGGCCGTTGTTCACGTTCGCGGCATTCTTGGGGACGGCGATGCAGCCGGGGCGCTGGGCGTGGGCGAATGGCTTGTGGTGCCTGGCGGGGATTTTTCTGCCGGCCTGGTTGTTGATCGGCGGCGCGCTTCCGTTTTGGCACACGCTGCGCGGGCGGCCCTGGGCGCAGGCGGGGCTTCGCGGGGCGAATGCGGCCGTCGTGGGGGTGCTGCTGGCGGCGCTGTATACGCCGGTGTCGACCGAAGCGATCCACGGCCCGCGCGACGTGGCGGCGGTGCTGCTCGGGTTCTTGGTGCTGCAGGTGTGGAAAGCACCGTCCTGGGGGGTGGTGCTGGGGATGGCGGGTTTGGGGTATGCGTGGCTGTGATTCGAGGGGGAATTGGTGGGTTTTTGGGCGGTTTTCTGCCGCTTTTTTGGGGGGCCGGCGGTAGAAAGGAATGGGCTGTGGCGCGGGGGCTCTTTGGCAAGTTGAGCGGGTGAGGTTTGCGCTCGGGATGAGTGAAAACGTGAAGACGTGAAGCGGGGGTACTGCGTATTGCGTACTGCGTAAGGTGGGGTCGGGGTGGCGCGTCGGGTTGAGTTTGGTTGCGATACGTCGGTTGGCGGGCTGGGCGAGGGCCGTTGCGCTGGCGCTCATGTGGAGTGGCCTTGGAAGGTTTGGCTGGGCCGGGGGTTGGGGTGGAAAAACGGTCGAAAGTGAAACGGAAAATGGCAGGAACGGCCGGCGGGTGGTTTTGGGGACTTAGGCCGAAAGCGAGGGTGACGGACGGGGCGCGAAGTATTGGGGACAGCAGATCGAGGGGCGAGATGTCGCGGGTGGATGACTGACGGGGATACGCGAGGGGCGTAGGGAAAAATGAGCGCGAGGCCGGATATTCGCGGGGACGGGCGGATGGCACACTGCATCGCATCAACGGGCTTGAGCGTGACGGACCTTTCGAAGGTACGAATTTTTCAATGGAGATGAATCATGGCACTTCCGGTAAAAATTTCGCGGTCGCAGCCGACCAGCGCGTTTGACGTGATGCAACAGGAGTTCGACAACGCGCTGGGCCGCTGGTTTGGCGGTGGGCGCGACTTTTTCGGGGACGGCGGCTCGCTGGCGCCCTACGGCGTGGACATTCGCGACGACAAGGAGCACCTGATCGTTGAGGCGGAGCTTCCGGGGTTCAAAAAAGAGGAAATCGACATCAGCCTGGAGAACGGCACGCTGAGCATCCAGGCGGAGCACCGGGAAGAAAAGCAGCAGGGAGAAAAACAGGACTACCTGCTGCGGGAGCGTCGGTATCAGCGGTTTATGCGGAGCTTCACGCTGCCGACCTCGGTGGATGACAAGAAGGTGGACGCCAAGTACCAGGACGGGCTGTTGACGATCACGCTGAACAAGCAGGAAGCGGTGAAGCCGCGGAAAATTCCACTGCAGTAGCCGGCGGGGATCGCAGGGGGCGTGGGCGATGACACGCGGTTGGGGCGAGGCGAAAGGATCGGATCATGCAAATTCCAAATTCATTGGCGCCGTTCGAGCAGCCGTTGCGCAAGGCGGGGGAATGGGTGAGCGTAGTGCAGCAGGAAATCGGATTGGCCGATCCGCAGGTGGCGTATCGGGCGTTGCGGGGGACGCTGCACGCGTTGCGGGATCAATTGATCCCGACCGAATCGTCGAACCTGGCGGCCCAGTTGCCGATGCTGATTCGGGGGTTGTATTTCGAGGGGTATCGCCTGACGGACGCACCGGACCGGATTCGCCACACGGAGGCGTTTCTGGCGCGGGTGGCGCGTGAGCTGGTGGACCGGATCGACCCGGAGCCGGCCGAGGCGGTGCGGGCGGTGTTTACGGTGCTGCAGAATCACGTGTCTTCGGGGGAGATGAGCGACGTGGTGCACATGCTGCCGAGCGAGCTGCAGTACCTGTGGCCGGCGTCACCGGTATGAATGCGAACTATGGGGATCGCCTTCGCGTTGGTGGGCGGAGCAAAGCGACGAGGATGACGTTTGGCGGCCGCCGCTCCAGGGCTGCATCCGCAGCGACAGAGGGCCGGTCCTGCTTACGCTCATCCTTGTCGCCCTCCCCCCGCAACCGCGGTCGCCGGCGAGCGGCTTGCAATCCTAACGAGGTTGCCTATACTGCTCGGCTCGAAACTTTTGGAGTGACCATGGCAATCGAAGCGATCCCGGGCGGCAAGTTCAATGTGACGATCAAGGCAGCGATCACGCGCGATGCCGCGGCGAAGACGCTGGAACGGCTGTTCATGGGTTGCAAAGTCGCTTCCGCCCAGGTTGTGGCGCGGTCGGCGAATTTCAAGGACAAGCCCAAGCGTCGCGGCGGCCGGATCTGGACGAAATACGCGAACAAGCTGCACCTGGAGCTGACCAAAGGCACCAAGGCGACCATCAAGGCCACCCCGCAGCACGCCCGCGACCTGAACAGCGTCGCCGAGTTCGTGGATGTCGTGAAGGCCTAAGTTTCAACGGCTGAGTTTCGCTCAAAAATAACGCAATCGCACTCCCTCCCGTGTCGGCCCGCCGATGCGGGAGTTTGCGTTGGCGAACCCGGGGCCCGGGGCGGCGGCTAGGGGTGAGTCGTAAAGCCTGAATCGGCATAGCGTTGGGCGAGTTCGACGTAGTGCGTGGTGAGCCACCGCATGTAGTCCAATTCCTTCTCCCGAACCGGCCGAACGACTTTGGCGGGCACGCCCATGGCGACCATGCGATCGGGCACGATCAGCCCCGGCGACAACAGCGCCCCCGCGGCGATCAGGCACTCCTCGCCGATGACAGTCTGGCCCAAGACCTTGGCGCCCATCCCGATCAGCGAGCCCCG
>JBQCCH010000118.1:0-3873 GCA_051962375.1 Tepidisphaeraceae bacterium | reverse complement strand
CGTTCGCCGGTCAGCAGATGCCTTCGACGCTGCTCGATCGGATGGAGGAACACCCATGCAAATTTCCAGCGCTTCGACGCGCGCGTATCGAACGCACTGGTAGCATAAGGCGGCGAGAGGTAGGCATCCCCCAAGCCGCACTCCACCCAGCGGCCATCGGTCCAGACCATGCCGCTGCCGCGCAATGTGACCAGGACATGCCCATAGTGCGGCCGGGGCCGACGCATGGAATAACCGTGCCCCGCATCCGAAATCCCAACGAGGCTCATCCCCCGCGCCTGCAATGCCGGAATCGCCGCGGTGGGAGACACCTGCTCGGGCGTGTCAACGCCGATATGGTCACATGCACAAATGACTTTTTGCATATCACGAATGTTTCTCAAGCTACATTCAGTAAGTTGTTGCGAACCGGGAAGCGACCCTCGCTCCGATGACGATCATGGGTGCGGTGAATCGCCATTGCTGACGTTTTAACTCGGAATCCATCACTAATGTATAACAGGCTTATTGCTTTGTCGGCTTCGGTTCTCTGTCTTTTTGCCGGCCGAGTGCATGGGCAGAGTACTCAGCCAATTTCGGGTGGCCGGGTCCGTTACGACGCCCAGTGCCTGACGATCGACGGCGTCGATAAGTTCATCTACAGCGGCGCGTTTCATTACTTTCGCTGTCCTAAATCGCTATGGCGCGATCGTTTCCAGAAGATTAAAGAGGCGGGCTTTAACACCGTTGAGACCTATACCCCGTGGAACTGGCACGAGCGCGACTTGCCAGGTTCTACGGAGGATTTCTCGAAGGTCACGCGGCTGCAGGATTTCGATGACTGGCTTACGATGGCCGAAGCGTTCGGCTTTTACACGATCATTCGGCCCGGGCCTTATATTTGTGCGGAGTGGGATAACGGCGGGTTTCCGCTGTGGCTCACTGCTTTGAAAACACCGAAGGCGCCGCTGCACAAGCAAGGGTGGCTGCGTTCCGATGATCCGACCTTTCTGGCATGGACCCGGCACTGGTATGCCGCCATTTGCCCGATCATCGCAAAGCACCAGGTGACGCGCAAGCCGCCGGGTTCGCCTGGCGTCATCCTGGTTCAAATTGAAAACGAATATGACGTCGCCCGGTATCCCGACAGCGTCAAGGAAGCGCAACTCAAGGCGCTCGCCGCATTCGCCCGAGAGGATGGGATCAACGTCCCGTTGATCACCTGCTGGACCCGCCCGATCCGGGGAACAACGGATCCAGACTTGAAGCAGATCTTCGACTGCTGCAATTTCTACCCCCGTTGGAACGTGAAAAAAGAACTGGTTCCGCAAATTGAAAAGCTGCGACGCGAACAGCCGAACGCCCCGCTCGCCACCACCGAACTGCAAGGCGGTTGGCTCAGCGTGGTCGGCGGCAAGTTAAGCGAACGGCAGGATGGAATCACCGGCGCGCAAATCCAAAATCTAACGCTCCTCGCCTGGCAACTCGGCCAAACCCTCACCAACTACTATATGCTCGTCGGTGGCACTAACTTCGATGACTGGGGCGGTCGCAACATTACCACAACCTACGACTACAACGCGCCGATCCGCGAAAACGGCGGCGTCGGAGAACGTTATTGGCGGGTGTGGGCTCTGGGGCAAATGATTCGCGAGCATGGCGCGAGACTTGTTCGCTCAACGCTCGTGCCGATCGACTCGAAGGCTTCAGACCCTGATGTCGACATCGCCGAGCGACGGGCCGCCGACGGAAGCCGATACTTCTTCGTTCGCACCGATGAACGGCAAGGTCCGCGAAAGGGAACTGCCACCGTGATCGAACGAGGCGGCGAATCCATCACGTTTGATTATCAACTCGAACCCTTCGGCTCTGCCGTGCTCTACCTTCCGCCGGGAGAACGGAACCCTCTACACGGAGAATGGCTCCCCAAGTCGCCTCCCCCGATGAATAGGCCCCGCGACTTGCCGTCTCCCATCGTCATTGACCGGGCGGAACGATTTGCGGATCCAACGCCTTCGCGGTGGACGCCCCTGGCGCCGGGCGATTCGATCGAGAAACACGGCGTTTTTAACAGTCATGACGTGTACTACAGGCTTCGGTTCGACCCGGAATCCGCTCCGCGCGACATCACCGTGAGCGTCAATCCGGGTGATGCCGTGATCGCCCATGCGGATTCGACACCGGTGCCCCCTGTCGTAAGCAAGGGTCGACGGCGATTGACCTTCGTCGCGCCCTCAGGCACTTCTCAGTTGACGATGCTGTATGAAAATCTCGGACATCGAAATGGCCCAAAAGACATGGAGAACGGTGGCAACTACGGCATTTGGTCCATGACCGGCGGCGGTGACAAGGCCGAGCTTGAGTTCGCTGCCGGCGGATCAAATGAGCGCGACGGCAACTACGGCGAAGAGCTCTCCCAAGACGCTGCTCACTCGGGCGGCGAACACGTGAGCATTGGCGGCAGTTCGGCGAACTCGTCGGCACCCGACGCATTGCTCACCTGGTACCGAATGCATTTCACCCTTCCCGCTCCCAAGCCGGGCATCTGGGTTCCGTGGCATTTACACATTGAAGCAGAGGGCAACGGCTTTATTTATCTCAATGGCCACTGCCTCGGGCGCTATTGGCAGGTCGGCCCTCAACATGACTTCTACATCCCGGAAACCTGGCTTCATTGGACAGACGATAAACCCAACACGATTGCGCTGAACCTTCGCCCCGTCGACGCCCCCGTGAGCGTCACATCAGCCCAGATCGTGCCCGATGCCAGTTTCGCCGAATATCGGTAAGAACTGCTCCGACCCGGCATCTAGTCCGTGAGCGAATCCAGATACCGAGTCACCCTTGCGCTCGCCCCTTTTTCGATTGACGCCCCCGTGAGACAACCTTATAGTTGCCTAGGAAACTTTTGGAACACGGACATGGCCTCGCCCCTCAGCCCACTCGACGATCACCTGGGATATTGGATGCGATTCGTTTCGAATCACGTCTCTCACGCGTTTCGGTTGAAGATCGAATCGCGCGGCGTGACGGTGGCGGAATGGGTCGTGATGCGGGCGCTCTTCGACCAAGAGCCGGCCAATCCCAGTCAGTTGGCCGAACGCATCGGACTGACCCGCGGCGCGGTTTCGAAGTTGGTCGACCGTCTGGTCACCAAGGGGCTGATCGCTTGCCAGCCCGATCCGCACGACCGCCGCTATCAATCCCTGACGCTGTCGGCCAAGGCGCGCAAACTGCTGCCCGTGTTGGCCCGGCTTGCCGATGAGAATGATGCCCTGTTCTTCGGCACGTTAAGCGCCAGCGACCGGAACACCCTGCAGCGCCTGCTGCAGGAGATCGTCAAGCAACACAATCTGAAAGCGATGCCGCTTGAGTGACGGCGTCGCATCCCTGAAAGGACTTCACATGACGCTCGAGCAACGCCAGACTGCGGAGGCCTGCGCCACCCTGTCGGCCAATGGAACGATTCATTTCGGCGAAGTCATCGCTCGCCTGATGCAGGTTGGCATCGAGCGTTATCACGCGGACTACACCCGCAGCGAGATCACCTACTACACGCCGGAGGGCGGCTCCTGTGTGGTCCCGATCGAACACGCCGAGATGCAGATCGCCCGACCGTTCTCCGCGACCGGCATTGCGACCGCGGTGCGGCAAGCGCAACGGGGCGAAATCCATTACACGCAGTTCACCGACCAGGCGATCGCGGCCGGGTGCGTCGGCTACTTTGTGCAGATCACCGGACGCTGCGTGCAATATTTCGGTCGCGACGGGCAAATCCATACGGAGTGGTTCCCTGGCGCAAAGCCGAGCTGATCGGCGCCCTTGCGTTGCGCGGGGCGGTGTCGCTGCTTCTAAGAAGTTTGGCGTAATCACGCCTTGCGGATCCCCGTCTGC
>JBQCCH010000117.1:0-9046 GCA_051962375.1 Tepidisphaeraceae bacterium | reverse complement strand
ATAATTCGGCACGGCCTTGAGCGTATTTTCCAGCTCGGTGATCGCATCCGGGTAGCGGCCCATGGCCTTGTATGCTTCGGCCAACCGCAGGTGCGCGGGGAGGTACCCGGGCGCGGTTTGGAGGATGTTCCCGAGCTGCGCGACGGCGGCTTCGTAATTGCCGCTCTTCATGGCGATCGCCACGCTCAGCATCTTGGCGGGCACGTTGTCGCGATCGATCTCCAGCACGTCGTTGATCTGCTGCAGCGCCGGCAGCAGCGTGTTGGTGTCGACGAGAATGCCGGCCAGCTTCAGCTTGGCGGGGATGAAGGTCGGATCCAGCTCGGTGGCGGTGATGTATTGATCCATCGCGTCGTTGAGCGTCGCCCGATCGGCATCGGGCATTTGCGGCTGGATCGGGCTGTGCAGATGGGTGATGATCCGATCCCCCATCTGCGTGTGCATGAACGCGAACGGCCGCGGGGCGCGCCAGGCGAGCTTCGGCTCATACGTCTGCAGCTCATCCCACAACGCCTGCGCCCGATCCGGCTGGCCGCGACGCAGGAAGAGCTCGGCCAATTCGAACTTCGGCTGCAGGAAGGATTCGGCCCCCTGCGTGACCGCGAGCGTGTCGGCCTTGTTGAAGCAGTCGATCGCCTGATCGATTTTCCCCTGATCGACGTAAAGCTGGCCCAGGCCGTTGTAGGCTTCGAAGCTGTCGGGGTTGCGCTTCAGGCCGACCTTGAACCACGCCTCGGCCGCCTTCCAACCGAGTTGGCGCTGGCGCTCGGCTTCATCCTTGTCGCCCAGGGCCATCGCCCGCTCGTAGTTCAGGATCGCGCGTTGGCGCGACATGTCGGCATATTCGACGGCGGCCAGCCAGGAATGCTTGTTCTTCGCTTCGGTGTCTTCCCAGATCGATTTGACGTCATAAAACGCCATGCTGTGCGCCACCGCCAGCCCGCCGAACGCGACGATGACCAGCGCCGCGATCGCCGATCCCACCGGCAATTGCCGGCGCAGCAGCGACGTGAGCCCCGAGACGACGACCGTGATCAACCCGATCGACGCCATGTACGCAAAGTGGTCGGCCACCCAGGAAAAACGGAACGGGTAGACCATGAACAATCCGCTCGCCGGCAGCAGGCAAACCAGATAGATCAGCACCCCCGCCACCGCGCCGCGTCCGAGCACCCGCCGCGCGAAAAACAGCCCGACGATTGCCCCGATCACGCCCACGAGCGGCAGCCATTGCAGGGGGTTGGCGGGGTTCAGCGTCCATTTCGGATAATTGAAGATCAGCGGATACGGCACCGCCAGCTTCATCGCATAGAAGCAGGCCGTCTGCCCGGCGAGGAGGATGCGGCTGAGATATCCCACCTGCCAGTCCGGTCCCGATGCGCCGACGAGCAGCGGATTGTGCTCGATGTACGACGTCACCGCCCCACCGACCGCGCCCAGCACCAGCGGCGGCACGAGCGCGAGCAACTGCTTCCGCGTGACGCGGCCGTTCTTCCACCAGAGGATTAGTCCCAGCACCACCGGCAGCACGGAGATCGTCGTCTTTGAAAGCAGCCCGAGCACGAACGTGACCAGGAACAACGCATACAGCCGCCCGGGATCGGTCGGCAGGCGGAATTCCAGCTTCTCTGCTACGGGCTCCCCCTCCGCGGGGGTAACGAGCGGCGGCGCGTCGCTCGCGATCACGCCCGCGTACCGCAAAAACAGCCACGTTGACGCCAGGCCGAACAGCAGCGAGAGCGTGTTCTTGCGCTCGCTGATCCAGGCGACGCTTTCGACATTGATCGGATGCACCGCAAAGATCGCGGCCGCCACCCACGCCCCCGGCACCGCCAGCCGCCGAAGAATCTGCCACAGGATCAACACGCTCCCCGCGTGCAGCAGCATGTTGATGACGTGCGACACTTTCGGATTCAACCCCACCGCCTGCACCTCGGCCCAGAATGACGTGAAAGTCATCGGGTAGTATTGCGGCGTGAGGCCCGGCTCCGTCCAGATGCGGCTCAGGCCCTTGAAGGTACGCAAGAGCGCATTCTGCGTGACGTAAACGTTGTCATCCCAGATGTAGCCGAACTGGCTGGTCATCGCGTAACAGATGAGCACCAGCACCACCAGCACCACCGCCCCGGTCGAGCCGCTGACGAATTCGTGGAGGGGGTTGGTGTTTTGAGATGCCAGTTCAGGCGTGTCGATCGATTCAGTCATGGATGTGCGACTCTGGGAAAGAAGAAAAGATTGAAAGGCGTTTTCTGCCGCGCCTTACCGCCACTGAAGTTTCAATTCATCAGCCTGCTCAGGCGTCAGCCCCCAGGCCTGCGTGATGCGAAGCACTTCGTCAAGCGGCTTCACTTGCTCCGCCGCATCCATGACGATCTCGCCGCGCTCGGTGCGGTCGACCTGTTTCCATTGCGACCAGACCACATACACATGCAGCGCATCGCTGGGAGGATTGGCCTGCTCAATGATTACAGGCGCGGAGGGGGTCGTTGTAGGGGACCGCCACTCTGCCGCCAAGTCGTTCACGAGTTGATCATGCGTCGGCGATAAGGCCGCAGTGACTTTCTTGAGGGGCATGATGTTTACCTCGCGTACAGCGTCAGCCAGTTCTCTTCGATCCACCATGCCGCCGACCAAAGCCGCCAGGCAGCCTCCGCATCGCTTTGACTGTCACGATACCGCATTTCGACTTTCCAGTCATGATAGACCGCTCCGTAAACGTGCCGTCGAAGGGCTCGTTGACACCGCAAGTCCAACGGCCGCCCCGTCGCGAGTCGGTAGAGTTGAATGAAGGCGGCCCAATAAATCACATTGTGGCCGCCCTCTTTGGGCACGTGGGGCGCATACTGCCTCATCCACGCATCCACCCGATGGCGTTGCACCTCGGCCGGGTCATGCGGTCGTGCGCCCAGAAGCCGGAACGACGCCAGCTTCAGCCGCATTTCAACGACGTAACCGAGCAAGTAAACGCTGCCCGGATATCGGTGCTGCTCCGAAAGGGCATCACCCTCGCGCCAGCGCAATGCGCATGCCCGATCCAGATCGGTCAGCGTCTCAGGATACGCGTGGATTTCGCCCCGGAGCGACACCGGCTAATCCAGAATGTCCAGCGTGCTGAAGTGGCCGCTTTCGAGGAATTCCAGGCTGGCGCCGCCGCCGGTGCTGACGTGGCTGACCTGGTCGGCGAGGTGGAAGACTTCGATCGCAGCGGCCGAGTCGCCGCCGCCGATGATCGTCGTCGCGCCGTTGCCCGTCGCCTTGGCGCACGCCTCGGCGACGGCCTTGGTGCCGGCCTGGAAGGGCTTCTTCTCGAACACGCCCATCGGCCCGTTCCAGATGACGGTCTTGGCGCTGGCGATTTCGTCGGCGTAGAGCTTGGCGGTTTTCGGGCCGATGTCGAACCCTTCCTGGTCGGCGGGGATGTTCCCTTCGACCACGCTGGTGACGGCATCATCGCTCATCTTGTCGCTGATCGTGGTGTCGACGGGCAGCTTGATCTTGCCGCCGGCTTTTTCGAGCAGGGCTTTGGCAAGATCGACCTTGTCTTTTTCGACGAGCGACTTGCCGACCTGCTTGCCCTGGGCGAGGAAGAAGGTGTAGGCCATCGCCCCGCCGATCAGCAGGCTGTCGGCCTTGGCGAGCAGGTTTTCGATGACGGCGATCTTGTCGCTCACCTTCGCGCCGCCCATGATCGCCACGAACGGGCGCTTGGGGTTGCTGACGGCATCGCCGAGGAATTGCAGTTCTTTCTGGATCAGGAAGCCGATGACGCGCGGCTTGCCCTGCATCGCCTGGGCGGCGCCGAACGTGCTGGCGTGCTCGCGGTGCGCGGTGCCGAAGGCGTCGTTCACGTAGATGTCGCCCAGCTTGGCCAGCTGCTTGGCGAAGTTCGGATCGTTCTTTTCTTCTTCCTTGTGGAAGCGGAGGTTTTCCAGCACCAGGACTTCGCCGTCCTTCAATTCGCTGACGGCTTTTTCGACTTCGGTGCCGATGCAGTCATCGACGAATTTGACGGTGCTGGGGTGAGTGACGTTTTTCTGATCCGACGGGGCGACGATCTTCAGATCGGTTTCGTTTTTGCCGTGCAGTTCGGGGGTGGCCTGGCACTTGGGGAGCAGTTCCCGCAGGTGATCGGCGCAGGGCTTGAGGGAGAACTTGGCTTCGGGGCCGGCCTTCGGTCGACCGAGGTGGCTCATGAGAATGAGTCGGCCGCCGCGATCGATGACCGACTTGATGGTCGGCAACGCCTGGACGATGCGCCGATCATCGGTGATCTTGCCGCCGTCCAAAGGCACGTTGAAATCCACGCGCATCAGGACTTTCTTCCCCTTCACATCGACGTCTGCAACGGTTTTCTTTGCCATGTTTTTTGCTCCCAAAAAGAACCGCGATGCTAGAGGGCGTGGGCTGTAAGTTCAACCACGGCCAGGGGAGAAAGCGTTGCCGACGGTCGCGGGAGAAGCGCCGCCCCGCTTCCGGGTCGGATTTCGGCCGCTTTTTCGGCCGATTCGGTACGATGGGGAGCGTCAGGATCGCGGGGAAACGATGCCCGGCGGCAGCTCTTTGATAATTGAATGGGGACAGTCGAACCGACGTTCCCGGCGGCGCTCACGGATGTCGCGTGATGCGTGCGTGCGGCCAGCAGGCGATAAGTGGCATGGCGGTCTGGGCAAGGGCCGTCGCACTGGCGCGCGGTTTTTATTGGCCGAACCCATGGCCGGGCCGGGGGTTGATGAAATAACCCAAAAACAAAATGGCAGGAACGGCCGAGCGACGTTTTTGGAGACTTATGGCCCGACCGATCGGTTCAGCCGAACAGGGAAAATTTCACGATGCACCGGATGGCGCTGACGCCATCCTTCCAGGTGATTTTTTTCCCTTCCTCGTAGCTGCGGCCGTAGTACGCGACGCCGACTTCATAAATCCGGAGGCGCGGACGGATTTTGGCGACCTTGGCGGTGATTTCGGGCTCGAAGCCGAAGCGGTTGCTCTCGATGGTGATCTGATCGAGGACCGATTTGCGGAAGACCTTGTAGCAAACTTCCATGTCGGTCAGGTTCAGGTTGGTGAACATGTTCGAGAGGGTCGTCAGGAACTTGTTCCCCAGAGTGTGCCAGTAGTAGAGCACGCGGTGGGGCTCGCCGATGAAGCGCGAGCCGAATACGACGTCGGCCCGGTCTTCGACGATCGGCTCGAGCAGTTTCATGTAGTCGTCGGGGTCGTATTCGAGGTCGGCGTCCTGGATCAGGACGATGTCGCCGGTGGCGTGCTTGAACCCGTCGCGCAGGGCGGCGCCTTTGCCCTCGTTGACGGGCTTGTGGTGGATGCTGAACTGGATTCCCGGAAAGGCGGCCGGCAGCTCATCGAGCCGGGCGGCGGTCTGGTCCTTGGAGCAGTCGTTGACGCAGATCAGCTCGCGGACCATCCCGTCGGGCAACTTCGCGGAAACGACCCGGCGGATGATTTCGTGCAGCGTGTCCTGCTCGTTATAGACGGGAATGACGATCGATAGTTTCATAGAGTGCAAAGGCCGTTAGGTGGGGAAAGATACAGGGGTTGCGAACCGATAGAAACACCCCGGCGTACCTGCTATAGTTTTGGCTCGCTTTTAACCCATAGGAGTTTGTCGATGGCCCGCATGACGATGACTGAACAGATCTTGGCCAAACATTCCGGTCGCGACCGCGTGGAACCGGGTGAAAATGTGTGGGTCAATGTCGACATTCTCATGACGCACGACGTCTGCGGCCCGGGCACGATCGGCATTTTCCACGAGAAGTTCGGCCGCCAGGCGAAAGTCTGGGACAAGAGCCGGGTCGTCGTCATCCCCGACCACTACATCTTCACGGCCGATGACAAGTGTCACCGTAATGTACAGACACTCCGCGATTTCGTTAAAGAACAGGGGCTGCCCTACTACTACGACCCGGATTTCATCACGATGAACCCGGGGATGCCCAACCCGTACAAGGATCCGACCAAGACCTCGTACAAAGGCGTCTGCCACAAGGCGCTGCCGGAAGAAGGCCACGTCCGCCCGGGCGAAATCATGCTCGGCACCGACAGCCACACCTGCACCGCCGGGGCGTTCGGCATGTTCGCGACGGGCGTGGGCAACACGGATGCGGCCTTCACGCTGGGAACCGGCAAGACCTGGCTGAAAGTGCCGGCGACGATGAAATTCGCCTTCCACGGGCAGATCCCCGCGTATCTCACCGCGAAGGACCTGATCCTGAGCGTGATCGGCGAGATCGGCGTCGATGGGGCGACCTATCGCAGCATGTACTTCGCGGGCGAGGGCATCAAATCCTTGACGCTCGAAGACCGCATGACCCTGACGAACATGGCCATCGAAGCCGGCGGGAAGAACGGGATCTGCGACGTCGATGAAAAAACGCTCGCCTACGTCCGCGCCCGCTCGAATCTGCCGAACTGGGACGTGCCGGTGGAAGACAAGGACGCCCGGTACTTCAGCGAGCACGAATGGGACCTGAGCACGCTCGAGCCGATGGTGGCCAAGCCCCACTCGCCCGACAACAAGGACACCGCTCACAACTGCCGCGACGTCAAGCTGGACCGGGCCTATATCGGCAGCTGCACGGGCGGCAAAATCACCGACATGATCTTCGCGGCCAACATCCTGAAAGGGAATAAGGTCAAGATCCCCACCTACGTCGTGCCGGGCAGCACCGAGGTGCACCAGGACATGAAGACCCTGAACCTGCGGGGCCAGCCGAAGGACGTGAACGAAAAGAGCATCGAAGACGTCCTGCTCGATGCCGGCTGCCTGATGGGGCCCAGCGGTTGCGGCGCGTGCCTCGGCGGGCCAGTGGATACGTTCGGCCGACTCAATTCGCCGATCACCTGCATCAGCACCACGAACCGCAACTTCCCCGGTCGCATGGGGGACAAGAAGGCGGGCGTGTATCTGGCCTCGCCGCTGACGGTCGCGGCCAGCGCTTTGACCGGCCACGTGACCGACCCGCGCGACTACGTCTCTGCCCCGATCGAAACCGGCACGGCAGGGATCATCTAAATCCGGGCGATTCGAGCCAAGGATGACAAATCGCAGAAGCGAGGCCGCGAGTGGCCTCGCTTCTGCAACATCGAGTGAAACGTCATGTCCCCCCTCTCGCTCGAAAATGTCAGCAAGACCTACGCCCAGGGCTCGCGCCGCGTGACGGCACTGAGCGGGGTCTCGTTCGATGTCGAGGCGGGCAACTTTGTGGCGATCATGGGGGCGTCCGGGTCGGGCAAATCCACCCTGCTGCACCTCATGGCCGGCCTGACGCAGGCGGATTCGGGTACGGTCTCCATCAATGGCAGCAATCTTCGGGGGCTGAACGACAAGGAACTGACCCGCTTCCGTCGCGAACAGATCGGGCTGGTGTTTCAGGCGTTCAACCTGATCCCGACCGTCACCGCGACGGAAAATATCCTGTTGCCCCTGCGCCTCGGTCGGCGGGTGACGGCGGCGGACGAGCAGCGGGTCAGCGAAATCCTCACGCTGCTGGGTTTGGAGCATCGCCGGCAACATCGGCCGGATGCGCTCTCGGGCGGCGAGCAGCAACGCGTCGCGATCGGCCGGGCGTTGATCAATGACCCGGCCGTCATGCTCGCCGACGAACCGACGGGCAATCTGGATTCGGTCAGCTCCCGCAGCGTCTGCGAATTGCTGCGCGACCTGTGTGCGGTGCATGGCAAGACCATCGTCATGGTCACGCACGAACCCGCGGTGGCTGCCTATGCGGATGAGGTGCTGATCATCAAGGACGGCCGGCTCATCGAGCGGTTCGCGACGGAATCCGTCGGCGACAGCCAGGCATTGGCGGCGCGGTATCAGCAGGCGGTGGATGCGCCGCGGCCCGCGGAGGAGAAGGAATAGCCCCCGCGGGCGTCAGGCGTTTGCTCGTAATTGGCGCCGCGTTGAATTCGCCACGGTCGTGTCGCGGCAAATCTGCGGGTGGGCCGCGGTCAGGCGGCGATTGGCTGGGTCGACAGGTACAGGCCGAGCATGCCGATGTCGGCCTCGTCCAATCCCATCAGCTCGCCGGCGATATCGTGGGTGCCGTCCAGGCGTTCGGCGACGCGGGTCACGGTGATCCAACCCGTCCATTGCGAGGTCGGCACCGGCACACTCGCCCGCATCAGAAAGGGGCTGATGCCGGCGAAGCTCGGCAGCGTCAGGCGAATCTGGACGATCGCCCCCACCGTCAGCTGCGTGCGGCCGGCCCGGAAGCGCAGCCCGCTGGTCGACAGATCCAGCAGCATGCCGATCTTGGAGGCCTTATGACTCTTAGCGTCAACTTGCTCCACAATCAGCTGCCGCCCCTCAAAGTTGCGGCGACGGTCTTTGCGGCGATCGGCAGGCGCCGGCATGATTTTCATCACGGGCTCACGCGTTTGCTGGGTAGCTTCGACGTTCGTCAGCATCTCAGACTCCTGTCAATTTGGACAAAATACACAGCCTACGCGTTCTACATCGACCAGATGAGAGTAAAACTTTGTTAATTTGGGCAAATTTTGAAATCCGTATCGCCCTCGCTAGAATCCGAGCGAAGAAGTCGCAACTTTCGGACTCTGTTTGGCACGTCTCGTGCGTTTAGGGAAACGCCGACGTCACGTCATGGGGTGTTGCGGTAAGACAGGCGCTCGCAATGCAGTCCGTGATTGACAATGGGCTCCCCGACCTTCCCGCCCGCGGGCGACGGGATGAACTCGCCGACCTGTTCATGACCCTCCAACGGACGGCAGACCGATTGATGCAGGGGCTTGAGGATGTCCTGCGGCACAGCGGCGTGACGCCCGTGCAATATTTGGTGCTTCGCTCCCTCCGCGAGGCCGGCTCCGCGGGCATGCCTTCCAATCAGATCGCCCGGAACATGACCACCCACGACCCCGACATGACGCGCTTGCTCGACAAGCTGGAAGAGCGCGGCGTCGTTCAGCGGTGGCGCGACAAAGACGATCGCCGCGTGTATCGCGTGAAGCTCACGCGCGAGGGTGCGATCCAGCTCCGCAGGATCACGGTCATGACCCGCGAATTGCA
>JBQCCH010000116.1:0-2983 GCA_051962375.1 Tepidisphaeraceae bacterium | reverse complement strand
GTGCGCGTGCCGGTGCCGCCGCGGTAGTCGATCGCCGGGGGTTTCAGCTTCGTCACGTGCCGGGTGGTCTTGGCTTCCTTGCCCAGGAAATAGTCCTTTTGCCATTCATCCGGCTTGACGTTGCCCTTGCGTTTTTCCTCGTGAAACTGGGTGCGGCCCTTGCTCCACTGGTCGTATTTCTCGAACGTTTCCGGGTCATCGACGAGCCGGCGATAGGTCACCTTGGCGTGCTCAAGGTCGGAGCCGATGTCGTTGGCGACGGGGATCAGCTGCATCAGCGGCTCGCCGGCCTCGAAGCGAATGGGCTCGCATTCTTCCATCAGTTTGTAGTTCATCGTGAAGGAAGCGGTCATCCAATCGGTTTCGATCAGGGCCGTCAGCGGGTGGGCGTGGCGGCGGAAGAAATTGGCCGGGCCCAGCACCAGCAAGCGCGAGCCGGCGGGCTTGGTGCGGATGAGGAACGGCGTGTTCCAGGTGATGATCCCCTGCCCGAACTGGTCGTTGATCCAGTTTTTCCAGTGCTCGGGGTGATGATCGAACTTGAAATCGACCGACCCCGGCCCCAGGCCGCCGCGCCAGAAGGCGGTGAACCCCACCGGGCAGGTCACATGCCAGCCGAGCTGGTTGGCTATCGTCAGGGGCAGGCAGCGGTACGCGAAACCGTTGGTGGTATCGTCCATCCATTTGCGGCGGACGTCGGCCCAGCGGAAATCGAAGCCGCACCCGTCGCCGCGGTTCTTGGCGAGCATGGTGTCGTCGACGAGCTGGTAAAAGTCGATTTCAAAACGGCTGGGGGTTGGGTCGGCCATGGCGTCGCTCGATTCCATTTGCCTTGAGCCTCGCGTGAGGCGCGGCAGATTGCAACCCCATTTGCGACGGTGCCAACGGCTTGGCGTTAATGGCTTGGTGTCAATGGGTCGGCGTCAATGGGTCGGTGTCTTAGGCCGCCCCACGTAGCGGGCCATCAGTTCTTCGCGGCTGTTGACCCCGTAATGGGCGTACAGCCGCTGCATGTGCTCGCGGACGGTCCAGATGCTCAGCGACAGCGCGTGCGCGATCGCCTTGGGGGATTGGCCCAGCAAGAGTCGATCCAGCACCTGACGCAGGCGTGGCGGCAATGGCGCGATGGCGGCTTCGTTCAGCACAACATGCCCCCGGTCCACGAGCCGGCGTACTTCGGCCAGGGTGAAGCACAGCAGCATGTTCTCGCGATCCGTCAGGTCGGGGTCGTCCGAACTGCGGTGCAGCGACAGGGCCACGAGTCGATTCGGGTCGGCCTTGGTGCGGAAGGAAGCGACCGTTCCATCGCCGATCCCCGCCTGCTGGATGATGTCGACGGCCGACGAATACCGGCGATAGGACCCCAGGTCGTGCAACACCTGCTTGCGGGGCACGATGATTTCCTGAAACCGCGGCGTCAGCAAAAAATCGGCGAACGGGTCATCCTCCGGATGGATATGCACGGCGAAATCGGCGCAATATTTGACCCAATGCGGATCGGAATCGCTCCGGATCGCCCCGAGCGCGGGCCGCACCAATCCGCCGCGATGGAAATCGTCGAAGACGACGAACCACCCGACATTGGCATGGAAAATGGCGCTAAGCCCGTCGATCAGCAGCTGATGCTGAGCGGGCGGATCGTGGCGGAGCGCCACCACCTCGGTGAGGTGGCGCATCACGCGCAGCACTTGATTCATTGCCGGCTGGCTGCTCTTGCCCATAACGCCCCTGACGGTTCCACCAAATCGTAGCGATTCCCCCCCAAATGAGTCCATCACATTTAGGGGATTGCCATGATTCTGAGGCAGGATTAATTTTATCCAACTGCTGCGGAGGAAACCCACAGTAAACGCCGGCCCGACACACCAGGGGGGGTGTCGGATCGGATGCTTCTCCCCCATTTCGGCTGATTCATTCTTTCGATTCCCGACTTGCTGCGTGGTTCGCCCGGGCCGTACTCAAAAAAACGCGGGCCGCAACTTGGGGCGGGCTCTTCCCACGCTAGCGTTGCGCCGTACAATCGACGGCGATCATGAAAGACTCCGACGTCATCGTGCTGGAAGAGCCGCAATTGTCCCTGGGCGACCAGTTTTACCTGCCGCAGGTGCTGAAGGGCCTTGGCACGACGATGAAGCACATGTTCCGCGTCGTTGCGTTGGGCAAAGACCGCGTGATCCAGTACCCCGAAGAACGCCGGGAAGATCTGCCCATCGGCGAAGGGGGCATTCTCCAGCAGACGTATCGCGGCGTGCATCGGTTGAACCGCGACGAAGAAGGGCGCGTCAAGTGCGTCGCCTGCTTCATGTGCGCCACCGCCTGCCCGGCCAAGTGCATCCACATCGAAGGGGGCGAATCCCCCTGGCAGGATCGGGAAAAGTATCCGATCAAGTTCGACATCGACGAACTCCGCTGCATCTATTGCGGCATGTGCGAAGAGGCCTGCCCCGTCGACGCGATCGAACTGACGAGCGTCTACGACATCGTCGGCCTGACGCGGCAGGAAATGATCTTCGACAAGGAAAAGCTGCTGCGGGTGTATGATGAGACGGTAAAAGACGAGCCGATGTAAGCCACCGAAGCCCGCACCATCCGAAGACGAATCGAACCCAACCCACGCCTTGCCGCGTGGGTTGGTTCGTTCCCGGGGGTGCGGTGGGCATTCGGGCACATTTTTAGGCCGCTTTTTTTGGGGGCCGGCGGTAGACCGGGGTTGGGGCGGGTAGCGCGTGGGGCTCTTTGGCAAATTGGTTCGCGATTTGCGTGTGGGACGAGTGAAAACGTGAAGCGGGGTACTGCGTATTGCGTACTGCGTAATGTGCGGTGGCGGGGTTGCGTTTGAATCCTTCTGACGGCGATAAGTCACTTGGCGGGCTGGGCAAGGGCCGTCGCACTGGCGCGTAGGTGGTGAGGATTGGCAAACTCTGGCCGGGCCGGGGGTTGGGGCGGGAAATTGGGTGAAAGTGAAAAAGAAAATGGCAGGAAC
>JBQCCH010000115.1:0-6871 GCA_051962375.1 Tepidisphaeraceae bacterium | reverse complement strand
GGGCGGTATGTTAGCAGGTGTGTCCCCAGACGCTATCCGACGCATCGGCCCGGTGTTGGCAACGCTGTTGCTGGCGGCGGGTGCGTCGGCCGACACGGTGACGCTGGCGCATCCGATCGCGGCAGAGGTTTACGTCAAGGGCGACGCCCATGCCACCGAGCTTCGCGGCGCCCTGCTCCACTATGATGACGACGGCTTTACGCTTCGGGTGAATGATGGAGAAAAGACGCTCGCGTGGACCGACGTCACGCCGGCGAGCGCGTATGCGATGCGGCAGAAAGCGATCGACCGAAAAAAGCCGGGCGATTGGCTGACGCTGGGCAAATTCGGCTGGGCGCTGGGCGCCAAGGCGCAAGCGGAGACGGCCCTGAAGATGGCGGCGCGGCTTGACCCCTCGTTGCAAGGGGATGTGCAATCGGTGATGGCCTCCCCGGCCGGCACGCTGGTCGCCAAGCCGGCGCCGAAGGAACTGCTCAACAGCGGCTCGCCCATCGCGGAGAAGCCCCCCACCGAAGCCGCCGAGACGCCGACAAAGTTTGCCGAATCCACGCCCGAGCAAATCGCCGACGCGATGCGGCGTGTTCACGAGCAAAAGGACGAAGTCGAGCAGACGCTGCACCTGAAGCTGGCTGAGTTTTCGACCGATCACTTCATCATTTTCACCGACTGGGATCCGGGCGATTACAACTTTTTGAAGATCAACCTGGAGCAGGCGTACGCGGTGGTGGCCCGGCAATTCGACGCGAATCCGAAAGACAATGTGTTCGTCGGCAAGCTGCCGGTTTACATGCTGGGCACTTATGACGAGTTCGCGAAATTCGCCCGCGAGATCGACAAATTCACGGCCGTCAACAATCGGACGGCCGGTTATTACCTGGGGAATACCGAAGGGTTCGGGCACATGGCGATGTGGAAGCCGAACCAGTCGCTGACCGGCACAAACAACATGGACGACGCCCGGCGATTGTGGGCCTACGTGCTGGTGCACGAGTTCACGCACGCGTTTCTGGCGCGCTACAAATCGAACGTGTTCGTCCCGCGCTGGCTGAACGAGGGCATCGCCGAGGTGATCGCGATGCACCAGTTCCCGTACCCCGATCATTACCGCATGGCCCGCTACATGGCGAGCGTGAACCACGATTTCAGCTTCCTGTTCGACAGCAGCAACCGCCCGAGCGGGGAGTATTACCCGGTGATGCAGTCGATGGTGGAACTGCTCGTGCAAAGCGATCGCCAAGGCTTTCTGAAGTTGATCGATGCGATCAAAAAAGGGGAGCCGTGCGAGCAGGCGATGCAGGAGATCTATCACACGAATTACGACCGCTTTCAGCGGACGTGGCGCGATTGGGCGAAGAAACAGTACGCCGGGTATTAAGGGCGGGCGGCGATGTTCCCAAGCTGGGTTCAGGCCTGGCGTTCGCCGCCGACCCAGACGGCGTGGGGAATCATCGCGGGGCTGGTGAGGATTTCCAGCAATGGGCGGGCCGACGTCGTGGGAAACGACACGCAGTCCGCCAGCGTGCCCGGCGACAGCGAGCCGAGGGTTTGCCCCGCAACGCCCCACCGCAGCGCGCGGGCGGCATCGACGGTGATGAGTCGCCACAGCGATTCGGGCGGTTCATCGGGATGCCGTGCGTGGAGCAGTCGAAGTTCATCGACGAGGTTTAGGTCGCCGGAACTGGCACAGCTATCGGTCCCGACACAGACGGCCACGCCGGCGTCGCGCATCTCGCGCCAGCGGTGCGGCGGGTGATTGAAATACGCATGCGTGCGCGGACACCAGACCACGCGAGCCTGTGCCTTGGCGAGCACTTCGAGTTCGACATCGGAGCAGTAGTTGACGTGGGCGAGTAGCCATCGCTTCAACCACAGGCCCGCGTACATCGTCAAACCCGCGACCATTCCCTCCACGAACATGGGTTCGGGCGCGCCGGGATCGAAGCCGAGCGTGCGATACAGTTCGCGAAACGGCCCTTCCCGGCGACTGACGAAGGGCATCTCGTCGGGCGTTTCGGCCAGGTGCGTGGTCGCCTGCAGTCCTGGCCGCAGGCGGGATTCGGCCAGGCGATAGCTGTCGATGTCGACCGTATATGGCGCGTGGGGCGAGATGCCGATGGACAAGCGCCCGCCCGGGTCATCGGCGGCGACGTGGATGGCTTGATCGAGCAAAAATTCAAATCGCGCCCGCCGCTCGCCGACGCCGAGGCACTCGCCGAAGCTCACCGCCCGGATCGGCCCGCGCGCCAGGATCGGGCGCGTGATCGCGACGTTTTGCGAGATGTCGCCGACGCAGGTGATGCCGAATTTCAGGCATTGGGCGAGCCCTTCGCGGACGGCGGCCTCACGCTTTTGCCGGAAGGCGGCCGGATCGCTGTCGTGCGTGGCGGCCATCGTGGTGAGGAGCCAGTTCTGGAACGTCCCGGGCACGGCCGGACGCGGGACATTGCTCAGCTCCAGATGCGTGTGCGCGTTGATCAGGCCCGGCATGAGCAGGCCGTCGATGTCTTCATCGATGCGCGGCGGCTGAATCGCGCGCGTCGCGCCGACGGCCGCGATGCGATCCTGCTCGACGACGACGCAGCCGTCTTCGATCACGGGCGAAAGCATCGTCGCGACGTGGCGGGCGCGGAAGTATCGCATGGCGGATCCCCTCGACGATCAACCGGCGGCAGCCCATTCGCGAAAACAGCCGCGGCGGCGCTCAGCGCATCAACGTCTTTTCGCGCTCCGGGCCGACGGAAACGATGACGATGGCGGCGCCGAGCAGTTTTTCCAGGCGATCGACGTAGTTCTTCGCATTTTGCGGGAGCGCGTCGTAGCTGGTGCACTGGCTGATGTCTTCGGTCCAGCCGGGCATGGATTCGTAGACCGGTTGGACTTCGGCCAGGGTATCCATGTCGGCGCGGAACCCGTTGAGCGGCTTGCCGCCGACGGTGTAGCCGGTGCAGATCTGGATTTCGTCAAGGCCGCTGAGCACGTCGAGCAGCGTGACGGCGATTGCGGTGATGCCGTTGAGTTCGACGGAGTATTTCGTGGCGACGGCATCAAACCAGCCGCAGCGACGCGGTCGGCCGGTGGAGGTGCCGTACTCGCGGCCGCGCTCGCGGATGTAGTTGCCGGTCTCGTTGTCCTGCTCCGTCGGGAAAGGGCCGCCGCCGACGCGCGTGCAATACGGCTTCATGATGCCGACGAAATTCTTCACGCACTGCGGCGGAGCGCCCGCGCCGGTGAACAGGCCCAGGGCCGAGCAGCTGCTGCTGGTGACGTAGGGGTAGGTGCCGTGGTCGATATCCAGGAGGTTGGCGTGAGCGCCTTCGAAGACGATCTTTTTGTTGTTGTGCCAGGCCGCGATCAGGACGCGGGAGGTGTCGTCGACAAACGGGGCAATCCGCTTGCCGAGCTCGCGGTACTGCTTGAAGATCGCGTCGGCATCCATCGGCGGCAGGTCGTAGAGGACTTTGAAGACCTTGTTTCGGTCGGCGACGATCTGGGTGATTTTCTGCTTGAGGCGTTCCTCGTTGACCAGATCGGCGACGCGGATGGCGGTGGTTCGGTAGGCTTTGTCGGCGTACGTGGGGCCGATGCCGCGGCGGGTGGTGCCGATGCTGTCGCCGGCGGCGTTGGTTTCGCGGGCGCCGTCTTCGGTCATGTGCCAGGGCATCACGACGTGCGCTTTGTAGCTGATGCGCAGGTTCTCGGGCGTGATCGAGATGTTCTTGCCCGTGAATTCATCGACTTCCTTGAACAGGGCGACCGGATCGAGCACCACGCCATTGCCGATGAGGTTCATGACGTGCTTGCGGAAGATGCCGACCGGCAGCAGGTGGGTGGAATATTTGGTGCCGCCGATGTTGACGGTGTGGCCGGCGTTGGCGCCGCCGCAGTATCGGACGACGACATCGGCGCCCTCGGCCAGAAAGTCGACAATTTTGCCTTTGCCCTCATCCCCCCACTGCAGGCCGACGATACAGGCATTGTCTTGAAGTAATGTCGCTACGCTCATGATGAAAAGTCCGATTAACGAAACTCGATCCGCTCCGGGCGCTCCCCGCCTGTCCGCAGGCCGGCCGTGGGTCGTCAGGACGTCGGGCGCGACGGCGGCCGGGGCGGGATTGCCCGGATTTCCGCAAACGAAACGACGGTTGTAGGTGTCCTGATCGGTATGTGTCAAGCAATTGACACTTGTGCCCGCGCGGGTAGGCTGTTGGAAGCTTTCATGACTGACCGGAATCCCATTCTCGATGTGCCCTTGTCCCACGTGCTGAAGCCGCAAATTGCGTTGTGCCTTCAGCAGGTGTTGCGCGTCTACACGGTGGGAAATCTCCTGGAGTTATGGCAAGACCCGCGGGACCAGCGGCGGATCGAGCAGTTGTTCGACGCGCCGGATCAGGCCCGCCACGCGATCAGCGTTTGTGCCGCCTGGCTGGGGTTCGACACCTTCATCATGCGCAAGGCCCCCAGCGATCCGTGGCATCCCGGGGAAATCACGCTGAACCTCCCCAACCTGCGCGAAACCGGCGAACTCGACGGCTAAACGACGCGTCAGCTAAACGACTTATCGGCGGCCAGCGCTCGGCCGTCGAGCTGCGCGCTATCGACAATCGCCCTTCCGCGATGCTGCCGTTGACGGAGCGCCGGGCAGCGGTCTGCCGCCAGATGCTTACATGTGGTGCTTGAAGTAGACCTGCGACAGGTAGATCCAGGCCAAGAATCCGACCCAGATCACGAAGACCGACAGCAGCAGCCAAAACGCCGCACGGCGGGGCTTGAGGTTCGGCTTCAGCCAGAGCGGCGGGCGGTCGGCGGGGTTCATTTCGCCACCGCCATGCCGACGGTGTACCCTTTTTCGAACGCGGTCCGGAAGTCGTAGACGTTCTTAAAGTCTTCCAGACGATCGTCTTCGGTTTTGCCCATGAAGCCGGCGTCGATCATCGCATAGACGATTCGGCCGAAGTCGAGGGTGGTGTAAACGCCCCAGCGTTCGAGCACGGTGCGCGCCATCATGCCCCACTGGCGGATCGCCAAGTCGCGGAGCCCTTCGCAGAGCTGCTGCCCGGTGATGTGGCGGGTATTCGACACCACGCCGTTGCCGTGGTGCTTGGCGGCGGTCAATGCAAGCCCTTGCTGGACAAAGTAATACGCATCGACGGCGTAAGAACCGACGTGGGCCGCCAGCAATTCCAGAGAATCGTCCACCAGGTCTCGGTCGGGCATGGCTCTACTGTATCACCGGTTTTGCACCCGTGCTACTTTGATCCTGTGTGGTTTTATGGGGCGATGCGTCACACCCCGGGGCCGGGTTGCGCGCTGCCGCAAGATCGCGCTGCAGCTGGGCGATCAGGGCGTCGGGGCCGGGGAATTTCATCTGGTCGCGGAGCCATCGCGTGAGCCGCACGTGCAGGGTTTGCCCGTAGAGATCGCCCGTGAAACCGATCAAATGGACTTCGACCTGGTACCGCCCCACTTCGAACGTCGGCGCGGTGCCGATGCTGATGGCGGCGGGATAGGTTTGGCCATTGACCTCGGCAGCGCCGGCGTAGACGCCGTCAGCGGGGACGAGTTGGTCGCCGCACTGAAGGTTTGCGGTCGGCACGCCGATCGTCCGGCCGCGCTGGAAGCCCTGCACGACCGTCCCGCGCAGCTCATACGCCCGGCCGAGACAAATGGCCGCGTCTTCCACGCGGCCGTATCCCAGCAGCCAGCGGATCATCGAACTGCTGACGGTGACGATCGTTCGGTCATTCAGCGCTCGTTCGACCCCGGGCAGTTGGTGCACGTGGATGGGCGTCGATTGGGCCCACTCGACGAGTTTCTCGATCGATCCGCCGCGGCCCTTGCCGAAGTTGAAGCGCGGGCCTTCGACGATGCAGGCGGGCCGCACGTCATCGCGGAGGATGCCCCAGAACGCCTCGGCCGTCAGGTTCAACAGCGACGGCGTCGGCGGGAGCGTGACCAGGTAGTCGATGCCCAGGTCGGCCAGCAGGCGGTTTTTGGTTTCGACGGGCGTGAGGCGCGGCGGCGCGAGTTGGGGGCGGAGCACGGTGAGCGGGTGCGGCTCAAAGGTGGCCAGCACCAAAGGTCGGCCGGCGGGTCGGCCGGCGGGTGTGCCGGTGGCGATCGACTGCAGATGCCGAATGATGGCGACATGCCCGACATGCACGCCGTCATAATTCCCGATCGTCAGTGCCGCCCCATCGGGGACGGACCGCAGCCCTTCCAATCCTTCCAAAAACTCCATCGCCGGAGTGTAGCCGAAGTTTGGGTTTGTGAAGGCGCTGCCGGGGCGGGACGGGATGCGTCAACCTTTGCGGGGCTTCAGCGGATCGGGCTTGGCCGCCTGCATGAAGGCGGATTCGCGTGATCGGCACCCGCGACAGACGCCGCACGGGTCGGTCTGGTCGTCGACGCAGACCCAGGTTTTGTCCAGCGGCGCATTGACCTGAAAGCCCAGGTCGATCACCTGCCACGGCTCCAGTTCCAAGAGCGGCGCGTGCAGTTCCAAATCGGGCACGCCGAGCGTCATCTGAAACAGCTCGGACCAGATCTGGGTGAACTCGGTCGCCTGAGCGAGCTCGCTCGTGGACGGCCCCAGCCGCAGGCCGATGTAGATGGCCTTGGCTTCGTAGGCGAACGCGATCGTCGCGGCCGCGGCGATCAGCGGGACCAGCTCGCGCAGGGCCGGCGTGACGGGTTCGGCCGTCCGGGGGTCGGCGGCGCCGCCGGCGAGTTTTTCGCGCGTCAGCGACAGATACGGCACGGGCACGGTGTGCTCGCGGAACGGCTTGAAATACGCCAGCTGCGAGTCATACGCCCCCCGCCGCCGGGTGGGCGGGTCTTGCTTCACGACTTCGGCATTGACCAGGATCGGGCG
>JBQCCH010000114.1:0-2275 GCA_051962375.1 Tepidisphaeraceae bacterium | reverse complement strand
CTGGCGGCCGTCGGGACGACGCTCACCGTGGATCTGAAGGGCGAAACCAATTCCGCGACGGTCGTGCCGTTGCCGTTCTATAAGAGGAGCTGATGGTGCAGAGCCGGCCGTAAATCGTTGAAGCCCGCGTTTCGACAATCTACTTTCGACGCTCACCGATCGACTATTCACTATGTCTATTCCCACCGACCGCAAATATCTCAAGAGCCACGAGTGGCATAAACAAGACGGCGACGTCGTCGTCATCGGCATCACGCAGATTGCCGCCGATGAACTGACCGACATCACCTACGTCTCACTGCCGAAGGTGGGCACGAAGGTGTCGGCCAACACGCGGTTCGGCGAGATCGAATCCGTCAAGGCCACCAGCGACCTCTACAGCGGCGTGAGCGGCGAAGTGGTGGCGGTGAATGACGCCCTGAACAGCAATCCCGGCACGGTCAACACCGACCCGTTCGGCGACGGCTGGATGCTCAAGGTCAAGCCCAGCAACCCCGCCGAACTGGACGCCCTGCTGGCCGCCGATGACTACGCGAAATCCTCCGGCCACTGAGATTTCTGCTATAATCGCGGCCGCCATGATCGACCTGATCGAACGCAACCGCGAGCAGATCGTCGCCCTGTGCAAGAAGCACGGCGTGAAGCGCCTGGAGCTGTTCGGCTCAGCCGCGCGCGGAGAGGACTTCGATCCGAAGACGAGCGACGTGGATTTTTTCTATGAGTTCGACCTCTCCACGCTCGATCGGCTGGCGGATCGATACTTCGGACTGATCGAAGATCTGGAAATGTTGCTGGGTCGGTCCGTTGACTTGGTCAGTATCCGCAAAAGCCGAAACCCATACTTCTTAGAAGTCGCCAATCGCAACCGGCACTCGCTCTATGCTGCCTGAATCGCAACATCATTTGCGCGAAATGTTGCGGCATGCGCTGCGAATCCAAAAGTTCGCGACTGGCAAAACAGTCGAAGATTTCGTCAATGACGAGTTGCTGGTCGACGGCATTAGCATGAATTTTGTCGCGCTCGGTGAAGCATTGCACCAGATTGAGAAGATCGATCTGCCGACGGCAGAACGGATTTCCGAATGGCGTCGAATCGTCGGCTTTCGCCATCAACTCGTTCACGGTTACAGTGCGATCGACGACGAAATTACATGGAAGATTATCCAGGATAAGCTTCCGATTCTGGTGAGTGAGTTAAATCATCTGTTGTCCGAAAAGTGAATTTGCAATGAATGGCGATCCGTCAATGTCGAGCACTGAATTCGTTAACAAACCGCCCCGCGCTGCTGCTTCTATCGATCTTCCCCCGCTGGACACCTTCGTCCGCCGGCACATCGGCTCGTCGGCGGCGGAGATTGATCAGATGCTGCAGGTCGTCGGGTATGAGTCGCTCGACGCGCTCATCGCCGCCACGGTGCCGGCCGACATTCGGTCAAAAAAGCCCCTGAACATCGGCCCCGAGCGCGGCGAGCATGAATTGCTGGCCGAGCTCAAGAAACTCGCCGGCAAGAACAAAGTCTTCAAATCCTTCATCGGTCAAGGGTACTACGACACGATCACTCCGCCGGTGATCCTGCGGAACATCTTCGAGAACCCCGGCTGGTACACGCAGTACACCCCCTACCAGGCCGAGATCAGCCAGGGGCGGATGGAAGCATTGCTCAACTTCCAGACGATGGTCAGCGATCTGACCGCGCTCCCGCTGGCCAACGCCAGCCTGCTGGATGAAGGCACCGCCGCCGCCGAGGCGATGGCGATGTGCGTCAGCGTGGCCGACCATCAGAAGAACGTCTTCTTCGTCGATCATCGCTGCCATCCGCAGACGATCGCCGTCGTGCAAACGCGCGGCGAATCGATGGGCGTCGACGTGCGCGTCGTGCCGATCAGCAGCGCCCACGTTGAGGTGACGTCGGACGTCGCCGGCGTGCTGGTGCAGTATCCGACGACCGACGGCGCCATCCTGGATTACGAAGAACTCGCCGGCAATATCCACAAAGTCGGCAGCCTGCTGGTCGTGGCGACCGATCTCTTGGCCCTGACGCTCATCAAGCCGCCGGGCGAATTCGGCGCGGATATCGCCTTAGGCTCGGCCCAGCGGTTCGGCGTGCCGATGGGCTTCGGCGGGCCGCACGCGGGGTTCATGTCCACCAAGGAATAATACGCCCGCAAAATGCCCGGCCGGCTGATCGGCGTGTCGAAAGACGCCCACGGGAACCCGGCGCTGCGGCTGACGCTGCAGACCCGCGAACAGCACATCCGCCGCGAACGGGCGACG
>JBQCCH010000113.1:0-4503 GCA_051962375.1 Tepidisphaeraceae bacterium | reverse complement strand
AGCGCCGCCGCCCGGCAAGGAGCCTAAGCCGGCGTCCCGCAGCGCGACCAGCACCTCCCGCACGCTCAAGCGCGCGATGCGTGAGTGGTGAATGATTTCAATCGCCGTGAAGGCCTTGATGTGCAGATCCGGGCACTCGCGACGAATGCCGCGCAGCATGTCGACATAGTAATCGAACTTCAGCCACGGATGCAGCCCGCCGACGATGTGCACCTCAGTCGCCCCATGCTCGGCCGCTGTCCGGGCGGCGGCGATGCATTCGTCGACGCTCATCTCGTACGCGCCTTCTTCGCCGCGCTTTCGATAAAAGCTGCAGAATTTGCAGGATAAGGCGCAGACGTTGGAATAATTGATGTGGCGATTGCGGTTGTAATACACCACGTCGCCGTGAAGCGATTCGTTGACAAAATCCGCCAGCCGACCGACGGCGTAAATATCCCGCGTGCGAAACAGCGCCAGACCATCCGCCTCCGTAAGCCACTCGCCGGCCAATACTTTGTCGGCCACGGGGCGAAGCTGCGGGTCGTCGATTCTAACAGGGCCAGCGTTCATATTTCGGATTGTACGGAAGTCTCAGAACCGTGACGAGACGTTCGTGATTTCTGAAAGGTGAAGTTCGAACCGATACAATCCCCTCGTCTGTCATTGAAAGGATGCTGTGATGCCCGTTCGTTTCCCCCGCTTCGCCCAGCAATGCCTCGGCCTGATGCTGTTGGCATTGTGCATTGCTGCCGGCCCGGTGGGGCAGGTTGACGTCTCCGCCACCCTCGACCCCGCCACCGCTCGGCCGGGCGAGAAGGTGATGATCCACATCCACGCCAAGGTCAAGCCGGGCTACCACGCCCAATCGCACACGCCGCTCGACCCGTCGTACATCCCGTTCGAAGTCACGCTCGATCCGAACCCGAACCTGCAATTTCAGCCCCCGCAATATCCGCCGGGCGTCAACGAAACGTATCCCGCCCTCGGCACGCTGAATGTTTACACCGGCGACGTCGCCATCGATGTGCCCGCGGTCGTCACCGCCGCCGCCACGAACGGCGACGCAGCCATCAGCGGCAAGGTGCGCTACCAGGCCTGCACCGACAGTGTCTGTTTTCCGCCGAAAGGCCCAACATTCAGCGTCTCACTCAATATCACCGGCGGGGCGGCGGGGGCCTCCACCGCGCCAGCCGCTCAGGCGTCCCAGTCACCGCCCGTGACGCCCACGGAAGCCGCCGCATCGGGCGATACGCTCTTCGGCTTCACGCTCGGCAGCCAGGCGTATGCGCTCGCGTTTTTTGGCGCATTCATCGTCGGCATCCTGTTCAATGCAATGCCCTGCGTGCTGCCGGTCGTGCCCCTGAAGATCATGGGCTTCTATGAAGCCTCTCAACACAACCGCGGCAAATGCCTTGGGCTCGGCGCCGTCTTCAGCGCGGGCCTGATCGCCAGCTTCTTCGTTCTGGGGCTGCTCGTGGTCGGCTTCCGCGTGCTCGACTGGGGCGGCTTGTTTCAAAAGCCCCTGTTCACGGCAATCATCGTCATCGTCCTGCTCGCGATGGCCGTCAGCCAGTTCGGCTTTTTTACCGTCAATCTGCCCACGAGCGTCTACCGATTTACGCCGCGCCACGATACGTATGTCGGCAACTTTCTGTTCGGCATCCTCACGGCCGCGCTCTCCACGCCGTGCACGATCGGCATGTTCGTCGCACTGCTCGCGTGGTCGCTCAAACAGCCGGCTGCGGTGGGGGTGCTGTTGGTCGTGATGGTCGGCGTCGGCATGGCCGCTCCCTATTTCCTGCTCAGCGCTTTTCCGCAGGTCGCCCGCCGCTTCCCCCGCACCGGCCCGCTGGGCGAGATCGTCAAGCAGGTGATGGCGTTTCTGCTGCTGGCAACCGCGCTTTATTTCGCCTGGCCGTTCTTGGATCGCGTCATCTCCGTCCGGACCTTCTGGTGGCTTCTGTTCGGCGTCATCGCGGTGGGGGCGCTGTTCATGATCGTCCGAACCCGGCAAATGCTCCGATCGCCGCGCGCCGTCACCATCGCCGCCGCTCTGGCGGTGGTCGTCACGGCCCCGGCGCTCTACGCCACCGTCCAACTCACCCGGCACCCCTACACCTGGCAACCCTATTCCGATGCCGCCCTCGCGGATGCGGTCGCCCAGCACAAACCCGTTCTCGTCGATTTCACCGCCACCTGGTGCGGCAATTGCCATTGGCTCGAAGCCTTCGTGCTCAATAAATCCGCCGTCGCGGACGCCGTCCGTCGCCACGATGTGCTGATGCTCAAAGCCGACGTCACGCAGGACGACGCGCCCGGCCGCGAACTGCTCGGCCGCCTCAATCCCGCCGGCGCAATCCCGCTCACCGCCATCTACCTGCCCAACCAACCGACGCCCCGGCTCCTCAGCGGCATCTACACGGTCGATCAATTGGTCCATGCGCTGGATACGCCCTGAAGCGCCTCGCCCTCATCCCTGCCGACTCCGGCGATACGCGGCCGGGGGCACGCCCACCAGCTGCCGAAACTGCCGGGAAAAAAAGTAGACGTCGCGATACCCCAGCTTCAGGGCGATCGATTTCAGCGGCAATTCCGTCGTCCCCAGCAGCTGCCGCGCCTGGGCGATGCGGCACTGAAGATAAAATCCGTGCGGCGACGTCCCCGTCACCTCGATGAATCGACGCCGCAACGTGCTCCGCGACGTCCCCAACTCGCCGGCCAATGCGTCGTAGTCGGGCTGAAAGGTTTCGTCGTGCGATTCGTCCGTCGCCCACTGCGCGACCCGCTGCATCGCCACCTCCAGCCACGCCGCCGTCGGCCGGGTTTCGGGAGCAGATTCCGACAGCTCCAGCAGCAGCCCCTCCAATTGATGAATCGCCTTCAGATGGCTCCGCCGATCCGCCCGGCGCGTCAGTGACAATAATTCATCAAAGCGCGCCCCATCGCGATCCGCCCCGGGCGCCCGCTGCGGCGCAACCGGAAACAATCCATCCCGCTGCCATCGCCACACGAGCGGCCCTTTGAATGCCAGGTATCGATGGTCCCACGTCCGCTCTCCCGCGGCCGGCTCAAACCGCACGCCAGGCCCCGGATACGCCGACCAGAACGACGCGCCCGATAACGCGTGCCGTTCCGTGCCGATCGATAAATCGATCTTCCCCGCAGCCATGTATTGCAGGGTGCAATAATCGTCAAAATGTTTGTCGATCCGGTGCGTGCATCGGGGCAGATGCTCGCCGAAAAGGAAGATCAGGTCGGCCGTCGCCATTTGACCAAATTGTACAAAGAATGCCTGCGCAATCCATTTTCCCCCGTCCCTCGCCCGTTATCGTATACCTCACAAGACGTGGGCTGGCGGCCCAAGGATCAGAAGATCAATCCGGAAAACCCAACGCTATGAACGTACCCGCAACCGCTACCGTCGCCGACCTGGCGAAACCCGTTGACCGTCTGCTCGCCCTGGCGGCGGACAAAGTTCGGCTGATCGAAAAACACTGGGACGCCTCCAAGGGCACTCCCGTTTTCACCGTCCAGGGCAAATACACCACCCGCGGCTGGACGGAATGGACACAGGGCTTTCAATACGGCTGCGCGATCCTCGCCTACGACGCGCTCGGCGATACCGCACTGCTCGAAAGCGGCCGCCGCAACACCGTGCAGTTGATGGCCCCGCACGTGAGCCATATCGGCGTCCACGATCACGGGTTCAACAACCTCTCCACCTACGGCAACCTCCGCCGGCTTATGCGAGAAGGCCGCATCGACGCCAATGAGTGGGAAAAGAACTTCTACGAGATGGCGATCAAGGCCAGCGGCGCCGTCCAGGCCTCCCGCTGGAGCGGCGTGAACGTCAACGGCAAGCCCTCCAAGCATGCCGCCGGCACCTCAGCGCTCGGCTATGTCTACTCCTTCAACGGCCCGCACTCGCTCTTCATCGACACGATGCGGACCATCCGCATCCTCGGCGTCGCCTGGCAGCTCGGCCACAAGCTGATGCACGAAAACGATCGCGCCGCCGACCTGCTCAAGCGCAGCGTGCTGCACGGCCTGACCACCAGCCAATACATCGTCTTCCACGGCGACAGCGAGCACACCTACGACGTCCGCGGACGAACCGCCCATGAAGGCGTTTTCAATCGCAATGACGGCGTCTTCCGCTGCCGCTCCACCCAGCAGGGGTACTCGGCCTTCAGCACCTGGACGCGCGGCCTGTCGTGGGCCATGCTCGGTTACGCCGAAGAACTCGAATTCTTCAAGACCATCGACGATGCGACCTTCGAAGCCTCCGTGGGCCTGAAAAAGGCCGATGTCGTCGCCGTCTATGAGGCCGCCGCCAAAGCCACCTGCGATCACTACATCGACGACATCACCGCCGCCGACGGCATCCCCTATTGGGATGACGGCGCGCCCAACCTGCACAAACTGGGCGACTGGAAATCCAAGCCCGCCAATCCGCTCAACGACTTTGAACCGGTCGATTCGTCCGCCGCCGCCATCGGCGCGCAGGGCCTCTTGCGGCTG
>JBQCCH010000112.1:0-2172 GCA_051962375.1 Tepidisphaeraceae bacterium | reverse complement strand
ACGATGCGAGCAAGACGCCGGCGGAAACGAACAACACCCTTTTGGACGTCCGGTGAAGGAACGCGTTCATTCCCGCCCACGATAACCGAAGCGGCCCGGTTGTTCATCGGCACATCGACCGGCCGACTGTTGTGCGGCGGATGTCTCGATCGCGGGAGACAGGCGCTGCCCCTTCCGCGGGTACGGCGTGGGGGCTGGCCGTCGTCGAGTACGCAGACCTGATAAAAACGGCGATGTCGAACTGCGAAGGCGTTCGCATCCGCTTCAGAGCCTCCGTGCAGCACTGCATCGCGGCCATGCAGTTGTGCACGGGGGCTCTGCAGTTGTGAATTGCGACGCTGCAGTGGTGCACAGAACCTCTGCAGTTGTGCAGCGCGACGCTGCAGTGCTGCACGGACCCTCTGCAGTTGTGCAGTGCGACGCTGCAGTGCTGCACGGACCCTCTGCAGTTGTGCAGTGCGACGCTGCAGTGCTGCACGGAGCCTCTGCAGCTGTGCAGCGCGGTGCTACAGTGCTGCACGGACGCTCTGCAGTTGTGCAGCGCGGCACTGCAGTGCTGCACCCTCACATCGGGATCCGAGCAGAGCAACCAACCTTCTGCAAGTTCCTTCGCCCGGTCGACTGGAAACGCTCTCGTCTGGGCCTCAGCCGCGTCGGTTTTATCGGAACGCCACGCACGTGGCCGTTTCGGCGTTTGCAAGATACCGTCACCGCGAACGGAGGCCTGGGAACCCCTCGCACGCGGCGGCGCGACCCAGCCTCTGGGCGTCTAACTCCCCCTGCCGGGTGCGGCGCTCATTGTCGGAGGCTTGCTCGGCAGCGCCGGCCGGCATTTGTCTTTGGCTGATGGATGATGCATAGTGGAGGCGTCACGCCGTTGTAACGGGGTCGGGGTACGGCCGCGGTCGTTCGGCAGCCTATAGGGAGTGGAAGATGCTCGCACGTCGTCGCCTGATCGTTTCCGGTTTCTCCATCGCATTGCTCGGCGGCATTGCCTGCCCGGCGATGGCCAACATCAGCGGGTTCAACAACGGCGTTGGGTACACCGCCAACGGTGCAACGCTGAATGTCACCGATCCCACGCCGCCGACCTTCGCCGGCAATACGCTGACCCTGACCCAATCCGGCGCGTACAACCTGGCCACCAGCGCGTTTTACAACACGCCCCAAGCCATTGGCGGGACCGGATTCACCACCCAATTCACCTACCAGCAAACGGCGACCAGTGACCCCTCCGCGCCGGGAGACGGCGTGACGTTCACCATCCAAAACGCCGGTCTCACCGCATTGGGTGACTACGGCGGCTCGTTGGGTTATCAGGGCATTGCAAACAGTGTCGGCGTCTCCTTGGATTTGAACCAAGGTTATCCACGGAAAAACGTGAGCGCGATTGGCAAAAACGGCTACTATGACGACAACGCCGGCGTCTCGATCGCGCCCGTCTCCCTTGAATCGGGCCACCCGATCCTCGTTACGCTCACCTACCTGACGGCCACCCACACCCTCACCGAAACGCTGCTCGATCAGACGACGGCCGCCACCTTCAGCAACACCTTCGCCAATGTCGACTACGCCGGCACCATCGGCAGTTCCACCGCCTATGTCGGCTTCACCGGCGGAACCGGGCAGAACACGAATACCCAGGTGATCAGCAACTTCAGCTTTACGTCGCCGGTTCCCGAACCCGCCACGGCCGCCGCGTTTCTGCTGCCCGCTCTATTCCTGCGCCGCCGACGCTGAGCAGAAGTGCATCGCATCGATCGCTGGCGCGAGTGCAAACGCCTCGCTTCATTCGATCACTTCGCCAGTTCAGGGGCGGCGGGGCTCGGGATGAAGCGCCAGTCGTCCAGCTTGAGTGGCGCCTGCGCATCGACGCCCTGGAACATGAGATAAAGATCGTGCCGGCCGGTCGCGGCATGGATCGCGGCGGTCTCAGTCTGCCACGCGCCGTCCGCCGGTTGCGTGGTCGACGCCTTGCCCGTCACCGTTCCCATCACGGCTCCGATGATCGGGCCGTCCGGGCGATCCAGGTGCAACTCAATCGTGCGGGTTGACGACGCTTCGCCCGACGGTTGCCACACGCTCGCGACGAACGATGACGCCCCCGCCCCGAAATCGACGCCCGCCACCTTGATGAACGCGCCCGTCTTCGTCGGGTAGGCACACATCCCC
>JBQCCH010000111.1:0-8184 GCA_051962375.1 Tepidisphaeraceae bacterium | reverse complement strand
GTGAGCGCGCGGGTGGCGGGCTCGAGCAGGTCTTTTCGGTCGGCCTGCTGCACGAGGATGCCTGCGGCCGCCGCGAAGGCGGGCGTGGAATACTGGCGTTCGCCGTGGCTCACCGGGTCGATGATCGCGCCGGCCGGGTTTTGGCAGGTTTTGAAGTAATCGACGTTGCCGGCGATGAGCTTCAGGTAGCTGGCCCGAGTGACGCCGGTCGGCTTAAACGCGGGAGGCAGCGGCGCCTGGAACACCCGCTCCAGCGCAGCCGACTGGGGATGATCCGCCAGCACATCGCCCGCCCGGGCGATCGGCAAACCGGTGGAGGCCAGCACGAGAGTTGCGACCGGAAACCAACGCTTGAATGATCCTTTAGCCACGCCACGCTCCGCGAATGGATGATCGAGCACACCCCGCCGCCCCGGCGCTTGCCGAGACACACCGCGGCCGAGCCGCTCCCTGATTCGAGCCGGCCATGATACGCCGACGACCGGCCCTGTCGATTTGAAATTACAGAAATTACTTGTAAATAAAACACATGCGTTGGATCGCCCCGTGGGCGAGGGTAAACCCGAGGCTCACGGTTACTCAACCGAGCCGGGATTGCCCCGCCGGTGACACCGGGTGCCGCAGCCCGGCAACGGGGTCTGGCCCGGTCGGACACTGTGGGACATTGCTGGGAGGCACCGAGCGGAACCGCCGGATTTGTCGTTCACAAATTCCGTTTAAACCGAAACTTACCGCGATTCTGACGTCACGTCGTCGATCCCGGCCCCGGAAATCCGCCGTCGCGCCCGGGGATTGAGCCGGTGAACGATTGCGGGATTCGGCACTTTGGGAAAAAAAATCCGCTTGACAATTCGCCGCAGTCTCACCAAGATAAGTAAACGTTTTCCGGATGTGGTTGAAGCCGGAACTGGGTGTTGCGGGGTGTCCCGCGAAGAAAGCACCCCACACTTCTTTTGGCACGGTAGGCGGCAGTTACAGAACTTCAGGAGGATGTTATGCGAGCAGTCATCTGTCCACAGGGCCACGCGTCTAAAAAGCGGCAGGCCTTCACGCTGGTGGAATAGCAGGTGGTTATCGGAATTATTGCATTGCTGATCTCGATCCTGCTGCCGGCGCTCGGAGGCGCCCGTCGGGCGGCGCAGGCGATCAAGTGCGAAGCCAATTTGCACTCCATCGGCGAAGCGATGCTCTTCTACGTCAACGAGAACAAGCAGTATCTGCCGCCCGGACACACGAAGGACCCGAACACCGGCGCCGAAACGAACTGGACCTCAATCCTCGTGGCCTTGATGGATCACGGCAAGGGCGCCTCCAGCACCTCGACCGACATGGCCTCCAACGCGACGAGCGACTTCCGTCGCATGTTCACCTGTGCCGCCGTCAATCAGGCGCCCGGCGACGTGGACCGCAGCGATCTGGCAGCCACCCACTATCTCGGCCACCCGCGGTTGCTTCCTGACACCGCGATGGTCGACTCCTATCGCGGCGGCACGGGCTATTTCAAGCAGTACCGCATGTCGAAAGTGAAGCGGGCCTCTGAAATCGCCATGGTGTTCGATGGCTCGCTCTACATGCGGACCACGGACTACAACATGGGCACGTTCGGCTCCTGGTCCGGCCAGCCCTACTTCCGTCCGCGGTACGGGATTCCGGTTGCGTTCAACATGGACAACACCGCGGTGCTGTATGCCGGCACACGCATGATTCGTGACCCGAGCATCTACACGACGCTGGTGAACACGACCCCCGTCCGCATGGGGAGCGCCCCCGGGCCGCTCATCAACACGGATCAATTGAACAACGACAACAACATCCGCTTCCGCCACGGGAAGAACAACGAGATGCAATGCCTGTTTGTCGACGGCCACGTGTCGACCTTCCACACGACGGCTGCGAACCTGGCTGCGACGCCGCCGACCGCCGGCGACTTCACCGAAGCCAACATCATGCTCGACTATCAATAAGTCGACGGGAGTTCGGGCGAGATATTGATCACGGCGACCTTAAGGCGAAGCGGGTTCACGACACACGTTAACCCGCTTCGCCTTTTTCGTGCGCAGTCCTTTTTGTTCCCTTCAACGCACACCTCAGTGTGCATCAAAAAACCGCCCGCCCCCGGAGGGGCGAGCGGCGGCGTGGAGGTCAGGGCGTTAAATTCGGGGTGTCGCGTTCAGGCAGTGGAGGTCAGGCAGTGGCATTCAGGAGGGCCTGCCCCATCAGTGGCTGGCGATCGGCTCAATGTGTTCACGAATGCGGAAGTAATCGAAATCGGCCCAGCCGCCCGTGCTTTGCGTGGCATAGTTGAACAACGCAAATCGATACCCCATGAAGTGCGGCAGCGTGTAGGTCATCTTCAACACGTCGCCGATCGGGGCCCAATCATTGCCATTCAGGCTGTAGTAGAACTTGGCGCGATCCGCGCGATTTTGAAAGTCCATATCGATCTTGAAGGACACGGTTTCCTGGGTGAGCGGAACCTCCGCCACCTTATTCGGCGATCCGGAGCCCGCATTGATCATGACGATCGATCGGTGCCCGGCCGTCTGTTCGACGCCGACGTACCCGAAGTTTTTCTGGAAGGCGGCGAGGCCGGCGACATCGCCGTCGTGCAGGTGCGAGACATCGACGGAGATTTCGCCCGAGCAGGTGGGGCCGACGGTGCGTTGCGTGAGCGAGTTGGGCGCGCTGAGCAGGCCCTTACACACGGTGCCGGTGGTCAATCGCAAAAAGCCGGGCCGCTGGGTGAGGCTCCAGTGATCGTTGTCGGGGTTGTGGTTCCATTGCCACACCAGCGGCAGCGCCGGTTCGCCGGGCGATCGATCGAATTCATCCGACGCGACGATCTTCGGCAGGCCTGGCGCGGGAGCGGGCAGATCGAGCGTGTCCGGCACTTTCCCGTTCACGCCGAGGATCGGCCAGCCGTCTTTCCAGGTCACGGGCATCAGGTACGGGATGCGCCCCACCGCCCCGGAATCGCGAAAGAGGACGGCAAACCAGCGACCGTCGGGCGTGTCGACGATTCCGCCCTGGGCGATGCCCCGATCGCTCATGGCGACTTGCCCTTCGTAAGGGCCGGTGATTTTGTCGGCACGGAAGACGAGTTCGGTGCGCATGCCCCCTTTGGGCCAGGTGATGCAGAAGAGGTAGTATTTGCCGTTCACCTTAAACAGTTGCGACCCCTCCGCCGGCAGGCCGACATTCGGGCCGGCGACGCGGGAGGCGTCTTTGATGATGACCTGATTAAACCCGTCCTGCTTGGGGCCGGTGAGATCGGCATTGAGCTCGGTCAGCCGGATGGACCCGCCGCCGTTGGCCATGTAGATGCGTCCGTCGTCATCAAAAAAGAGGGAGCTATCGTGCAAGTGCGGCGAGAAGGAGACCTGCTTCCAGGGGCCATTCTCGAGGCTGGGGGTGCTGAAGATGTAGGTCTTATTCGTGGTATTGGAAAACGTGCTGACGTAATAAAGCCCGTTATGAAACCGCAAGCTGCTGGCCCAGGAGCCGCGGCCATAATCGGACTTGCCATTGCGCAGGGCGAGGGCGTCGGCATCGCCGAGCGTGGGGTAGGCGTAACTGACGAGCTGCCAGTTGACCAAATCATCGGACCGCATGATGGGCAGCCCGGGATTCATGTGCATGGTGGTGCTGCTCATGTAGTAGGTGTTGCCGACGCGGAGGACCGAATCGTCGGGGACGTCCGCCCAGAGGATAGGGTTGCGGGCCTGGGCCAGGACGGGATGGGTCGCCATGGAAATCACCGTCGCCGTGATCGCGGCGGTGCCGGCGATCGAATTGAAGATCCGCATTGAATTGCTCCCTCGCTGAAGTCCGCCGACGGCGCGCACGGTCGTTACAACGCGCCCCGATTCGACAGGATACAAACGTTTACCTACGATGGCGAGCCTTGCACGCGTTACAATCAGCCTGACCGGACCTAAATCGGTGGGCCTGAGTACACGATGCGCACGCGGGCATTCCTTTGATAAATCGAGGCATCGATTAAGATTGGGGCGTGAGCTCTCGCCCCACCATTACCGATGTCGCCCGACTGGCCGGCGTGACGCCCGCGACGGTCAGCCGCGTATTGAACGGCAAAAAGTCATTTTCCGCCAGCCAGGCGGTGCGCGACAAGATCTTCAAGACGGCCGAGAAGCTCGGCTACGTGCCGGACCTGGCGGCCCGCAACCTGAACCGCCGCGAGACGCACATCATCGGCCTGTTCGGCTCGCCCCACACGCATCTGGCGGAGGGCATTTATGAGAGCTTGATCGAAGGGTGTGCGGATGTGCTGCATGCCGGCGGGTATGACTTGTTTTTTGAGCTTGGCTCGCTGAATCGCGGCGCGCCGGCGTGGCGGTTCGATGGTGCGATCCTCATCCAGGCGCCGCGGCCGGACTTGGTGGTTGATCTGGATAAACGCCGCGTGCCGTATGTGGGTGTCAATGAACGCGTGAGCAACGCGCTGGCGAACGTGCTGGCGGACGATGCGATGGGAATGACCCACGCCCTGGAGCACTTGGCGCAGCTCGGGCACACCCGGGTGGCTTACGCGAATGCGCGCGGCACTTACCTGGACCACTACAGCGTTGCCGAGCGGCATGCAGCGCTGATGAGCGTGGCGATGTCGAACGACATCAAAATCGTCGGCGGCCACGATGCGCCGTTTGTGGCGGGCAAGCAGTTCATCACGCAATCGGTGATCGACCAGAAGGCAACGGCGATCATCAGCTACGATCACCGGATTGCGGTCGAAATCGTCGGCGCGGCGGCGAGCATGAAGCTGAGCATTCCGAAAGATGTGAGCCTGGTGTGCTTCAACGACGTCTTCCCGGTGGCCCAAATGCATCCGCCGATCACGTCGGTGGCGGTGAGCGGGACGGAGATGGGACGCATCGGGGGCGAGTTGCTGTTGAACAGCTTGCGATCCTCAGAGGCGGCCGTTCCGAAGGAAATCCGCGTCGCGGAAAATCTGATCATCCGCAGCAGCACGGGCGCCCCGAAGGCGTGAAGTCTGCGGGTCGTACCGCGCTCGGGCGGGCGGTGAGAGCGGGGAAAATTATTGAGCCAATTCGGCGTAGAGCGCGGCGGCGGTGCGGGCACCGGCGAAGAGGCAGTCCAGATCGAATTTTTCGTTGGGCGAGTGAACGCAGTCATCCGGCAGCCCGAATCCGACGAAGAGGCAATCAATGCCGAGCTCTTTTTTGATCGTGGCGGCGATGGGAATGCTGCCGCCGCCGCCGGTGAGCGTCGCATCGATGCCGAAGCCGGTCTTGATCGCGCGTCGCGCCGCCGCCACGCCGGGGTGATCCTGCGGCACGCGGTACGCCGGCGCGATGCCGTGATCGAGGAATTCGATCGTGACGCCTTTCGGCGCCCGCTGGCGCATGGCCTTCTGGAAGGCGTCGCGGATTTTGACCGGGTCTTGGTTGGCGACGAGCCGGAAGGAGATTTTCGCGCTCGCCTGGGTGCCGATGACGGTCTTCGCGCCGGGGCCCTGGTAGCCGGCGGTGATGCCGTTGACATCGCAGGTGGGCCGGGCCCAGGTGCGTTCGAAGATGCTGTAGCCCTGCTCGCCGCCGCTGGCGGAGGCGATGTTCAGGTCGCGGCAGTAGTCGTTTTCGTCGAACGGCAGGCGTCTCCAGGCGTCGCGCTCAGCCGGCTCAAGGTCGACGACATCGTCGTAGAAGCCGGGAAGATTCACGCGGCCGGCGTCGTCGTGGAGGCTGGCGATGAGTTTCGCCAGTGCGTTGGCCGGGTTCGTCACCGCCCCGCCGTACATGCCGCTGTGCAGATCGCGGCCGGGGCCTGTGACGATCAGTTCCTGGTACACCAGACCGCGCAGGCTGGTGGTGATGGCCGGATGCCCGCGGTCGTGTTGGTCGGTGTCGCTGATGACACAGACGTCGGCCCTGAGCGCGTCCTTGTGCTGCCGAACGAAATCGACCAGGTGCACACTGCCGACTTCTTCTTCGCCCTCGATGAGAACGGTCAGATTCACCGGTACGCCGCCGTGCGCTTGCCAGGCGGTGATCGCTTCCAGGTGGCACAGCACCTGCCCTTTGTCGTCGACCGCGCCGCGGGCGTACATCGCGTCGGTGCCGGCGGCGGTTTTGCGGATCGTCGGCTCAAAGGGGGGCGTTTTCCAGAGTTCCAGCGGCTCCGGCGGCTGCACGTCGTAGTGGCCGTACACCAGTACGGTCGGGCGGCCGGGCTGGTGACGGTTTTTGGCCACCACCACCGGGTGTCCGCCGGTCTCCATGACCGAAACGTCCAGCATGGCGAACTTCAATTGGTCGGCCACCCAGTTGGCGCAGCGTCGCACGTCCGCCTGGTGATCGGGCTGGGCGCTGATGCTCGGGATCGAAAGAAAATCCTTCAGCAGCGCGATGGCCTGATCGTGGCGGCCGTCGAGGGTTTTGAGCACCAGGTCCAACATCGTTCACCTTCGGTTTAGCGCACCGCTTGAAGCTCGCCGCGCGGGCGATTATTTTTTTTCGACCGACTGCAGTTCCATCTTGGTGATGCTGGTGACCGCCCCACTGCCGGTCATGACGACCTTGACGGTGCCGCCGGGCACTTCTTCGCTGTAGTAGGTGGTGCCGTCCAGCTTCATGCCGTTCTGCGTGCGGTGGACCTCAAGCTTCTTGCACTTGAAGGTGCCGGCCGGCACGGTGACGGTTTCTTCTTCCGCCTTGGCGATCTGTTCGGCCGACGGCATGTTTGGGGCGAGCTGCGCCTTGTCGATCGTCTTGGTGATTTCGTGGGTCTGCGGCGGCATGTCCATGTCGTGGCCCATGACGGTCATCTTGGTTTTCACTTCGATGACAAGCTTGTCGTCGGTCTTGCTTTTGAGCGTGGTGACCAGCGTCATCTTCGATGACTGCCCCTTTGCCTCGGTGGTGCCGTCAATGTGGACGGTGGTGCCGGGGTTGTATTGGCTCCAAACCTTGTAGGCCGGGTTTTCGATTTGTTCTGCGTGAGCAACGCCCGCCACCAGCACTGACTCCAGACTCAGGATCGCAATTCGCATAGCCATTCCTCCGGATCAACCCCTGCTTGATTGACGCTGCTTCAGTCTACTGTGCCGCGATCACTTCGCGGCCGCCCATGTAGGGGCGCAACACTTCGGGGACGGTAACGCTGCCGTCCGCATTTTGATAATTTTCCAGAATCGGAATCAGGATGCGCGGGCTCGCGACCACCGTGTTGTTGAGCGTGTGGCAGAAGCGCAGCTTGCCGTCTTTGTCCTTGTACCGCAGGTTGAGGCGGCGCGCCTGGAATTCGTAGAGACGGCTGGCGCTGTGGGTTTCGCCGTAGCCGGTCGCCTGGTTTTTGCCGTCGAATCGGCTGGGCATCCAGGTTTCGACGTCGTACATGGCGGCGTTTTTCACGCCGATGTCGCCCGTGCAGCACTGGATCACGCGATACGGGAGCTTCAGCTTCTGAAGCAGCGATTCGCTGTATCCCAGGATTTTCGCGTGCCATTGCTTGGATTCATCGATGTCGTTGCGGCAGATGACGACCTGCTCGACTTTGTCGAACTGGTGAACGCGGTAGAGCCCGGCGGTGTCTTTTCCGTAGGTGCCAGCTTCGCGGCGGAAGCAGGTGCTCAGCGCGGTGTATTTCAGCGGGAGCTGCGCTTCGCTGAGCGTTTCGTTCATGTGGATGGCGGTCAACCCCACTTCGGCGGTGCCGGTGAGGAAGAGATTGTCTTCGGTGACGTGATACGTCTGCTCGCGGCCGGCGGGGAAGAAGCCGGTGCCAATCATCGCTTCTTCGCGCACGAGCACGGGCACGCTGACCTGCGTGAAGCCGTTGTCGCGCACCATGAGGTCGACCGCCAGGCGGACGATCGCCTGATGCAGTTCAGCGCCAGCGCCCAGCAGCATGTACGAACGGCTGCCCGCGAGGCGGACGCCGGCATTGAAGTTGACGATGCCCAGTTGTTCGGCCAGTTCGATGTGGGATTTGGGCTTGAAGTCGAACTTGCGCGGCTCGCCCCAGTGACGGGCGATCACATTCTCGCTGGCGTCTTTGCCGACGGGCACTTCCTCATCCGCCGGCTGCGGGACCTGCAGCAGCAGCGGCTGGAGTTGCTCGGCGATCGCCTTGGCGGATTCTTCGGCTTCCTTGACCTTGGCCTTAAGTTCGCCGACGCGGGCGACGGCGGCCTTTTTTTCTTCC
>JBQCCH010000110.1:0-2009 GCA_051962375.1 Tepidisphaeraceae bacterium | reverse complement strand
CCACCGCCGGCGCCAGGTCGGTCTTGTTGATCACCAGCAGGTCCGATTGCGTGATGCCCGGCCCTCCCTTGCGCGGCACCTTGTCGCCGCCGGCCACGTCGATCACGTAAATGGTGAAGTCGGCCAGCTCCCGGCTGAAGTTGGCGGCCAGGTTGTCGCCCCCCGATTCGATCAGCAGCAGCTCCGTCTTGAACCGGTCGTGCAGGTCTTCCAATGCGATGAGATTGGCGGTGATGTCTTCCCGGATCGCCGCGTGCGGGCACCCGCCGGTCTCGACCGCGCTGATGCGCTCGGCCTCGAGCGCGCCCTGGCGGATGAGGAATTCGCCGTCCTCGCGCGTGAAGATGTCATTGGTCACCACGGCCAGGTTCACGCGGTCGCGCAGGCGTCGACACAACTGCAGCAGCAGCGCCGTCTTCCCGCTGCCCACCGGCCCGCCCACGCCGATCGTCACCGCCCGCCTTGAAAAATCCCGCCGCTGCAGCGGACGCGAGCGGTATTCGAATTGACCCGGACCGGACCACTCTTCGTGCGCATGGGGCGTGTCACTCAGCGACATGACCGGCCTTTATAAGCCTTTCGGCCAAACTTAAAAGCAGCCGCTTAAAAGCAGCCGTAAATGCAGCCGCCCGCAATTCCGCCAAGGCACGCTCGACATCGGGCAATTACGCAGCATTTTGTCACATCCGCGACATTTGCCCCGTCCCGGTGTTATCGTAGCGTTAAGCTTTTGCTCTCGAGGGTTGCTATGACCATGGTTGCCGATCCCCAATTGTGCCCCAATCCCACCTGTCCGCTCGCCGGGCCGATGGACCCGTCGCAACGCTATAAGGCCGTCCTTCTCTTCGGCGCTCCGGGCTCGGGCAAGGGAACCCAGGGCAAGATTCTGGACAACATTCCCGGCTTTTATCACTCCAGCACCGGCGACATCTTCCGCTCGCTCGACCTGCAATCGGAGATCGGCCGGATGTTCTGGGAATACGCCGGCGCCGGCAAACTGGTGCCCGATGACGTGGTCATTCGCGTCTGGAAGCAGTTCATCAAGGGAATGGAGTTCACCAACAACTTCTTCCCCGAAACGCAGATCCTGATCCTCGACGGCATGCCGCGCAGCGTGAACCAGGCCAAACTGCTCGAAGACACCATCGACGTCCACAAGGTGATCTACCTGCGGGCCGACATGAAAAAGATGATCGAACGGCTGCGGCGGCGGGCGCTCAAGGAAAACCGCTTCGACGACGCCAGCGAAACCGTCATCCAGCGCCGCCTCGAAGTCTACGAACGCGAAACCAAGCCGATCCTGGAGTATTACCCCAAGGACAAGATCGTGCCGATCGACGCGATGCAGAACCAAATCCACGTGCTGATGGAGATTCTGAAAAACGTCGCCCCGTTGAAGGTGGAGATCGACAAACAGCAATCCAACCGCGGCCAACAGGTGACGGTGACCACGCCCGAACAGCCCCAGGTGATCAACGTGCCGGCCAAATAACCCCGGCGGCTTCAGGCGCGCGGGTAGCCGATTTCCTTGAAGTCCGCCCGCAGTTCCCGCGGCGATACCTCCGGGTTCAGCGCGCGGATCATGCGATCCTCCAGCGGCTGGCCGGCATAGAGTTCGCGCACGATCTCCAACGGCAGCGGCCGGCCGTAGTAATCCTGGGCCCAGTCGTGATACGTCTCCGGGCGGCCGTCCAGGATCGAAAGCAGCCGCGCCGAACCATCGGCATCCGCCTCCTGGCGCGGAAACTGTACCCGGCCGCGGTTCCAGCGGGCGTCCTTGAATCGGCGCCAGACGCAGAACGTCGTCTCCTCCCGCAAAAACGCCGGCTCCCGCAAGCACCCGGCGAATTCCCGCGGCACATCGCCGAGCACCTCTTGCGCAATCTTCGGCGAATTCCGATCGAACTCGGCCATCGGCGCTTCCGGATCGAATCCCTTGATCCAGCACCCCTCGGCATTGAAAAACGCGAAGTAATGATCCCCATGCCCGCTGCGCATGGAGCCGAGCT
>JBQCCH010000109.1:0-12601 GCA_051962375.1 Tepidisphaeraceae bacterium | reverse complement strand
CCTCTCGACAAATCAAACCACCAATCGCAACGAGCCGCGACCGTAAGGGAGCGCCCCGCGACTCGACCCCCGCGAACCCCCTCGACAAACAATTCACCCAATCACAACGAGCCGCGACCGTAAGGGAGCGCCCACCGCCCTCACCACCGCAAGCGCCCTCACGATCCCACCAATCCCACCCAAAACCGACTAAAACCCGACCTGCCGAATCACCCGGCGAATCGCCTCACCACTTTCGCGCAACTGGTCCAATTCCGCATCCCGGATCGGAATCGGCAGCGGCGTCTCCGGCCCCGATCGGCCGACGATGCACGGCAGGCTCAGGCACACGTCCCGGATGCCGCGCCAATCTTCCAGATGCGTGCTCACGGGCAGCACGCGGTTCTCGTGCTTCAGCACCGCTTCCAAAATCTTCGCCGTCGCCAGGCCGATCGCGTAGTTCGTCACACCCTTGCCCGCGATCACTTGGTAAGCGGCCGTGCGGACATTCTCAAAAATCGCCGCGAACTCGCCCGCCGCCAGCCGGGCATGGCCGGGCACGTCCCACTGCTCCAGCGGCACCGAACCAATCGCAGCCGAGCTCCACAGCGGGATTTCGCTGTCGCCGTGTTCCCCCACGATGTACGCATGCACACTCTGCACCGCCACCTTCATGCGCTCGGCGATCAGGTAGCGAAAGCGGGCGCTATCCAGCACGGTGCCCGAACCAAAAACCCGCTCCCGCGGCAGCTCGCTGATTTTCATGGCCGCATACGTGATCACATCGACGGGGTTCGTCACCAGCAGGAGGATCGCCTGCGGCGCGACATCCAGCAGCTTGGGAATCAGATCCCGACAGATCGCGACATTGGCGGCCGCCAATTCCAGCCGCGGCTGCCCCGGCTTCTGCTTCGCGCCGGCGGTGATCACGATCACATCCGCGCCGCCGCACACGGCAATGTCATCCGATCCTTCAATCGTGACGGTCGGCACGAACGCCCGGCCGTGCGCCAGGTCCATCGCCTCGGCCCGCGCCCGCGTGCCCGCGACGTCGTACAACGCGATCCGCGGACACACGCCCCGGATCATGCAGGCATACGCGATCGACGATCCCACTGCACCCGCGCCGATGATGGCGATCTTGCTCATGCAGCGATTGTCTGCAGGGCGCCGGCGTCGCGGCAATCAGTAAAGGCCCGATTCTTTTTAGAAAATGCCAAGTCCTACGCCAGCCCCGCGATTTGCCCGAGATAGTCCGCGACGCTCCGGGCCGCGTCGAGCCGGCCCATCGCTTTGGCGGCCAGGGCCATGCGGGTGCGCTTGGGGCCGTCGTAAAGCAGCGATTCCAGGGCCGGCTTCAGGGCTTCGGTGTTCTTCTTCCGGTCCTTTTTGTCATCGATCAGCACGGCCGCCTCGTTTTTCGCCAGGACGTTGGCGTTGGCGCGCTGGTGCATGTCCTTATGGAACGGGTAGGGCATCAGCAGCGAGGCGATTCCGCAGGCCGTCAATTCGGCGCACGTGCTAGCGCCCGATCGGCACACCGCCAGGTCGGTGGCTGCCCAGATGTCGGTCATCGCCGGCGTGAAGTCGATCACAACGGCCGTGATCTTCAGTTCGCGGTATTCGGCACGCACCTTCTCCGCGTGGTCCTTGCCCGCCAGGTGCAGGATATTCCACCCCTGCAGCTTGATCGACTTGAGCGATTCCAGCACCGCGTCATTGACGGTCTGCGCGCCTTGGCTGGCGCCGGTGATCATCAGGGTTTTGAGCGTCGGATCGATGCCCAGGCGCCGGCACGCCTGGTCGCGGGGGGGCAGGTGCTCAAATTCACGACGGATCGGGCACCCGGTGACGACCACCTTCTCTTGCCGCGAGGCCGGCACGTATTCGCGCGTGGCCTCAAACTGGCAGCAGATCCGCTGCACGTAACGGCTCAGATATTGATTCGCCTTGCCCGGGATGACGTCGGGATTCAGGATCGCCGAGGGGATTTTCTTTTCCGAAAAGTATTTCACCGCCGGCCCCGCGGCATACCCGCCGAGCCCCAGGACGGCGACCGGATGATGCTCGTGCCGCACCGAACGCAGCAGGTCTCGCGTCGCCCGCCAACTCGTCCAGAACGACAGCAGCCCGCCCACCGATTTCACCGGCGGCTGGATCGGTTGCGGGAGATAGGCGTATCCGGTCGGCTTCAGGATCGTTTCGTCGATCGCCCGGGTCGTGCACAAAAACAGCGGCCGAACGTGCGGCCAGCGTTCCAGCACGGCTTGCGCAACCGACACCCCGGGGTACAGATGCCCGCCCGTGCCTCCGCCGGCAAAAACGATCGTTGGCGAATCGGTCATTCGGCTGAAGTGATACCGGATCGCCGTCCCCTTGGGTAGCCGACCGACCGAACCTAACATCCATCCATGAAACGCCCGAAGCGCCGCCGCCCCCGGTCCGCCGACGAAGGCGCGTATGTCTGCCCGACCTGCGGCGAGCGGATCGTCATCCCGCTCGATCGATCGGCCGGCATGGAGCAGGCGTACGGGGAAGATTGCCCCGTCTGCTGCAATCCGAATCTGATTCATGTCGAGTTCGACGACCACGCCGACGACGCTGACGCCGCCGACAACGCCGCCGCGCCCGCCCGCGTCTGGGCCGAGGCCGAATGAATTCCCGCCGGGCCTGCTTCAGTCGGTCCCCCCGGCGGCCGATAAAGCAAACGGGAGCCGCGCCGTGACGATTGGGAGTCTTGCGCTGATCGCATCGGACAATCGCCCGACCCCGGGCCGATAATCTCTCACCCTGCGACAAACGGCGCGTCCGCCGCGGGCAGGTCGGCTGATTTCTTGTTCGTCGATCCCGCCTCTCTCAGGTATGGTTGTGCGGTCTAAGGAGTCTGCCTATGTGTGGGATTGTTGCTTACGTCGGTCGGAAAATCTGTCAGCCGGTCCTCATCGAAGGGCTCAAGCGCCTGGAATACCGCGGCTACGATTCCGCCGGCGTGGCCGTCATCGACGGGCAGGGCCAGATCGCCGTTCGGCGCGCGGTGGGGCGGATTTCGGTCCTGGAATCCAAGATCACCGACGTCGAACCCTTGCCGCCCGCTTCCATCGGCATGGCGCATACCCGCTGGGCGACCCACGGCGCTCCCACCGAGGCCAACGCCCACCCCCACGCCAGCGACAATGGCGCGATCGCCCTGGTGCATAACGGCATCATCGAAAACTACGTCGCCCTGAAGAAATTCCTCGAATCGATGGGGCACACCTTCAAGAGCCAGACCGACACCGAAGTGCTCGCCGTCCTCGTCGGGCACGTCTATGAAGAACTCAAAGCCAAGAACGGCGCGCTGAAACCGGGCCAATCCCTGCTCGCCAAGGCCGTGCAGAACGCGTTGAGTGAAGTCACCGGCACGTACGGCATCGCGGTGCTCTGCCGCGATGAGCCGCAGACGCTGGTCGTCGCCCGCAAAGGCAGCCCGTTGATCATCGGCGTCGGCAGCGATGAATATGTCGTCGCCTCCGATGCGGCCGCCATCGTCGAGCACACCGCGCAGGTCATCTACCTCAACGACAATGAGATGGCCGTCCTCAAGCCCGACAGCATGCGCACCAGCACGATCGACGACGTCGAAATCTCGCCGGCCGTGCAGCAGCTGGAAAGCAAGCTCGAGGAATACGAACTGGGCAACTACGAGCATTTCATGCTCAAGGAAATTTTCGAGCAGCCGCAGGCGATCGCCAACTGCCTGCGCGGCCGCACCGACAGCCGCGAAGGGCGCATCGTCCTGGGCGGCGTCGCCAACTTCGCCCGCGACCTAGCCAAAGCCCGCCGCTACATCATGACCGGCCAGGGCACCGCTTGGCACGCCGGGTTGGTGGGGGATTACCTTTTCGAAGACCTCGCCAAAGCCGTCACCGAAGCCACCTACGCCAGCGAATTCCGCTACCGCAATCCGCTCGTGGAAGAAGGCACGGTCCTCATCGCCATCAGCCAGTCGGGCGAAACCGCCGACACCCTGGCCGCCCTGCGGGAAGCCAAGGACAAAGGCGCGCTCGCGCTGGGCCTGGTGAACGTGGTCGGCAGCACGATCGCCCGCGAGACCGACGCCGGCGTCTACCTGCACGCGGGTCCGGAAATCGGCGTCGCCAGCACCAAGGCCTTCACCTGCCAGCTCGCCACGCTCACGATGCTCGCCATCTACATCGGCCGCCGCCGATTCATGAGCCAGCCCCAGTGCCAGGAACTCATCGACGGCCTGTGCGCCATCCCCGACCAGATGCGCCGCGTCCTGAAGCAGAACGACGTCGTCAAAGACATCGCCGCCAAGTTCTGCGATCGCGAAAACTGGCTCTTCCTCGGCCGCGGGTATCACTACCCGATCGCCCTGGAAGGGGCGCTGAAGCTCAAGGAAATCAGCTACATCCACGCCGAAGGCATGCCCGCCGCGGAAATGAAGCACGGCCCGATCGCCCTGATCAGCGAGGGCATGCCCGTCGTCTTCATCGCCACGCAGGGGCACCAGTACGAGAAGGTCATCAGCAACATCGAAGAAGTTCGTGCCCGCGGTGGCGTGGTGATCGCGGTCGCCACCGAAGGGGATGAAAACATCCGCCGCTACAGCGACCACGTCATCTACGTGCCCGACGCCCCGGAGCCGCTCCAGCCGCTGCTGAGCGTCGTGCCGCTTCAATTGCTCGCGTACCACGCCGCCGTCATCCGCGGCTGCAACGTCGACAAGCCGCGCAACCTCGCCAAGAGCGTGACGGTCGAATAAACCCCGTCGCCCGGCAATCCCAGGCAATCCCCGAACGCGACACGGCCCACCCGTGTCGCGTTCCGCCTTTTCATCGCGAGCCCCCTCGCCGTCGATTTTCAGAAATCGCGCGCCCCTGCCCGGCCCGCCGCGCGGGCGACTATCATCCGGCGATGATCCAAGACGCCCGCGTCCACGCGCTCAATGACAAACCCGAGCATTCGGGCGATTACGTTCTGTATTGGATGCAGCAGTCCGCCCGCACTCGCTTTAACCACGCGTTGGAGCACGCCATCCATACCGCCAACGCGCTCGATCTGCCGCCGCTGGTTTGCTTCGGGCTGATGGACGATTATCCCGAGGCGAACGAGCGGCATTACGCGTTCCTGCTGGCGGGCCTGCGCGATGTCGAAGCGAATCTGAAAGCCCGCGGCATCCGCTTCGTCGTTCGGCACGGCTCGCCCGAACAGGCCGCGCTGCACTACGGCAAGCAGGCTGCCGTCATTGTCTGCGATCGCGGGTATCTGCGCCACCAGAAGCAGTGGCGCGACACCGTCGCGGACCAGGCGCCGTGCCCGGTGATCGAAGTCGAGAGCGACGTCGTCGTGCCGGTGGATGTCGCCAGCGACAAGCACGAATCTGCCGCCCGCACAATCCGGCCGCGCATTCACAAGAAGTGGGACGAATATCTCGTGCCATTGCGCGCGACAAAGGTGAAGCACCCGTCGCTCCACCTGAAGGTTTCCGGCAATATGGAGGTGTCGCACCCGGACGCATTATTGAAAAAACTGAAGCTCGATCGGAGCGTCGCCCCGAGCGATTTTTTCACCGGCGGCGAGGATCAGGCCGCCAAGCTGCTGGCGGATTTCACGCGCCACAAGCTCGACGGCTACGCCGACGGCCGCAACGAGCCGGCGTCGGATCGGCACTCGTACATGTCCATGTACCTGCACTTCGGCCAGGTCTCGCCCGTCGAGCTGGCTCTGCACGTGCGCGACCACAAGCAAGCCCCGGCCGCCGATCGCGATTCGTTCCTTGAAGAGTTGATCATCCGCCGCGAGTTGTCGATGAATTTCTGCAACTTTGAGCCGAAGTACGATCACTTCGACTGCATCCCCGCCTGGGCGAAAAAAACGCTCGCCAAGCACGACGACGACACGCGGCCGGTCACCTACACGCGCAAGCAGCTTGAAGACGCCCAAACCGCCGACCGCTATTGGAACGCCGCCCAGATGCAGATGGTCATCACCGGATTCATGCACAACTACATGCGCATGTACTGGGGCAAAAAGATCCTGGAGTGGTCAAACCACGCAAAGACGGGCTTTGAGACGACGCTTTACCTGAACAACAAGTATGAGCTCGACGGGCGCGACGCCAACAGCTTCGCGAACATCGCCTGGGTGTACGGCCTGCACGATCGGCCGTGGGGGGAGCGGGCAATTTTCGGCAATGTCCGCTACATGAACGCCGCCGGGCTGGAGCGCAAATTCGACATCGACGCCTACGTCACCCAGATCGACGACCTCTGCCGCGAAAAGCTGGGAAAACCTTTACACCTGGGCGAGTGACAAATCCGCGCACCGCCGATTTTTTACATCGCCCCGGCTTGGGAAGGCGTGTAAGTTCTCGGTCTATGAGCCGTACTTTGCTTGAGCCACTCGATGCGCGTCGCCTGCTTGCGGGGATTTCGGTCACCATCAATTTTCAACCCGCCACCGCCGCCGTCCCCAGCGGGATGATCGCCGACACCGGGCTCACCTACAGCACTCGCAACGGCTACACCTACGGCTGGAACGCGTCGAACGCGACGCACACCGTCGATCGCAACGCCAAGAATTCCGTCGATCAAGCGCATGACACGCTGGCGTTCATGCGCGGATTTGATGGCGATCGCACCTGGCAAATCGCCGTGCCGAACGGGAGCTACACCGTCCGGATCGTCGCGGGCGATGCGAACTACGACACCGGCCCGATCATCAAGGCGGAGGGCGTCACCGTCGTCAGCGGCATGACGTCGGCCAGCAATCGCTGGGTCGACAGCACCAAGACCATCACCGTCAAAGACGGCAAGCTCACCCTGACCAACGGCTCTACGACGTCGAAAGACCCGATCTGCTTCGTGCAGATCAAGACCGCCGCCACACCCACGCCGACGCCAACCCCCACGCCGACTCCGACCCCGACGCCGACCATCGTCTGGCCCGGCACGTCCGCCTGGAAGGCTGCCGCCTCCAGCCCGATCGCGCGGTTTGAGTCGCACGCCTTTTCCTACAACGGCAAGCTCTATGTCATGGGCGGCTGGGCCGACAGCTCGTTCAACAGCACCAAGCGCGTCGACGTGTACGACCCGGCAAAAAACACCTGGACCCGCCTGCATGACATGCAAGCGCCCGAAACCCACGCCGGCGCCGCGCTCGATGCCGAACACGGCGTCATCTATTTCGTCGGCGGGCACCGCGGGAAATATCCCTCCACGCCCAGCAACGAGGTCTGGAAATACACCATCGCCACCGATAGCTGGACCAAGCTTCCGGTCACGCTCCCGTATGCGATGGGTGCCAACGATTGCCAGGTAGTCAACGGCAAGCTGCATTCGTTCGGCGGCAACTACGCCGACCGCGTCACCAATGACGCCGACCATTTCGTGCTCGACCTGAGCAACATCAGCGCCGGCTTCAAGAAGGCCGCACCGCTCCCGTCCGCGCGCGATCACATGGCCAGCGTCGTCATCGACAACCAGATTTACGCCCTCGGCGGTGAATTCGGGCACGACAAAAAGCACCTGCAGCAGAACATCCTGCAGCGCTACGACGAAGCCAACGACAAGTGGGTGACCCTCGCCTCCGCGCCGAACAAGAAAAGCCATGCCGAGAGCAGCACCTTTGTGCTCAACGGCAAAATCATCTGGGCTGCCGGGCAGGTGGATAACTCCACCGGCGTGCAGCAACCCAGCAGCAGCGTCTACCAATACGACCCGGCCACCAACCGCTGGACGACGCTGGCTTCCCTCCCCGCGTCGCGGCAGGGGACGGTCGTGCAGCAGGTCGGAAACTACTTCGTCTTCACCACCGGCGGCACACAAACCAGCCAGCCGCAGAAAGCGACCTGGGTCGTCAAAATCACGTAAAGCCGATCGGGACTAGATCCAGGCAATGCACTACGTCGATGCGCCGCGCCGCCGCCGGGCGCGTAGGCCGGAATTCGCCCAGTAGCTCAGCCCGTCGCTCAGACTTCCACCGAATCCGCCACCGCCGCGGCGTACTGCAGCACGCCGCGGTCCAGGTCGTCGAAGGACACGCCCCGGCGGTGCTGCATCCGCGTCGCGACATCCGCCGCTTTATCGACGGCCATCGTTTCGTTGGTGTCGTCGGTGATGAACCGGAAGCTGGGGACGAATTTCGGAATCCGACCGCTCAGCGCCAGTAGCGTGCCCGCGCCGATATAAGCGCCGGCTGGCAATTGGGTGTTGGTGGCGAGCTTGGTGTGATCGCCGATGCCCGCCCCGAGCAGCATGCGGCCGCTCTCAAAGTGACGCGACCCCCGCACCAGGCGGACTTCGCCGTACGTGCTCTTCAGATTGCTGGTGGTCGTGCCGGCGCCGCAATTGACCCATTCGCCGATGTAGCTGTCGCCCACGAAGCCGTCGTGGCTCTTGTTCGAATGGCCGATGAAAATCGTGTTCGACACTTCGCCGCCCACGCGGCAATTCGGGCCGATGCTTGTGCCGGCGCGGACGTAGCTCAGCGGCGTGATGCGCGAGCCGGGGCCGATGTAAATCGGGCCTTCGATGACGCTGTTGGCGCCGATCACGCACTGGGTATCGAGCAGGATCGGTCCGCGGCTGGCGTCGAGCACCGTGCCCGGGCCGATGACCACGCCGTCGCGCGCGTGGATGTCGCCGGCGTTCACCTGAATGCCGCCCGCGGGGGCCGGCTCGTTCCAGTGAATCGAATCGCTCAGCAGCGACTCCTCGTTCCACGCCACCAGATCGCCCCAGTGCCGCCCGAACCGCGCCTGCGGCATCGTGCGCGGCAGCTTGCTCAGGTCGAGCCACGGCTGCGTTCGATTCAGCACGTCGTCCTGCGACAACCCCGGCAGCGACGCGTACGCCATCTTGATCAGCCCATCATCCTCCGCCACGATGCACGGCTCGGCGGGGCGCTCAAACTTCGCAAAATGCAGCGTCCGCCCCGACATGATCAGGGCCGGCTCTGCGTCCAGCGGCGTGTTCACGGTCGCGGGGATGCCCAATGTCGGCACCACCCGCTGCCGCACGAACTCGGCCATCTCCGGGCGAACCCAGAAGGTCATCCGCTGCGGCTGGGTCGCCCGAATCTGCTTTTCGAGCAACGTGTGAGCGCCGGAGCGCAAAAGGAAGATCGGACGCGTGAGGGTCAGCGGGGCGAAATCCCCCCAGTGAGAGCCTTCAAAGAGCACCACGTGCATGCCCCTAAGTGTACCTCATGGGCCGGCGAATGCTGCAACAACCTGTGCGTTTGATGTCAGGGATTTTCGCCCGATCCGGCACGGGCCCGGCGGGCAGGGGAGCTTACGGCGTGAGGCGATCCGTCGGCTGGGCGATGACCAGGTTCTCCGGCCGACGCAGCGAGGCGATCGATTCGACCGTTGCCGTCGATAATTCGCTCCCGTCCAGCGCGCTTCGCGTCCGGATGCGGCCGGCGTCGTCGATGACAAACAGGGCGGGCACATCGCTTACGCGGTACGCCCGGGCGACGGAGCCGTCCATGTCAAACAGCGTCCGCAGATCGGCCAAGTGCGGATCGAGCGGGCTGTCGGGCATCGTGGCCGCATCCAGCACGCCGGCGGAAGGATCGAATTCCACGCCCAGAATCCGCACGCTCGGGTCGCTGCCGAAGGTTTCGCACAATTTCTCGACGCTGGCGGCCGATTTCGCGAGCAGCGGGGAGTTCACCCGGCTGACAATCAGCACCTGCACCTGCGAGCGATGATCCCGCAAGCTCACGACCTTGCCCGAGGAATCCCGCAAGTGAAAGTTCGCCGCCATCGATCCGGGCAGGCCGTCGTTCGTCACCACGCTGCGCGATGCCCCCAAGATCAGCACGCTGACGCTCAGCCCGAACAGGGCGAGGGTCAACAACAGACCGGTATGAACAAATCGCTGCGTGACGGGCATACGACACCAATTTCTCTCAGATCCGCCGGAGCATTGCCTCGCCCCCAGGTCAATGCTTAGGGGGATTATAAATCATTAATCCGCACCGGCCACATAAAAACGCCGCCGGCCCGGGAATATTCCCGAGCCGGCGGCACAATTTAGCGCGATGTAAGTGGTTCTCTTACCAAGCGTAAGCTTCCGGCGCCCGCTGCTTGGTCCAATCGCTGTAACCTTCATCGGACGGGCCCTTGGGGCCGGGGAAGATGCGATCCAGCGTCTTCAGGTGCGATTCCGATAACGTGATGTCCAACGCGCGCGTGGAGGCGGTGAGCTGTTCCATCGTCCGCGGGCCGATGATCGGGGCGGTGATGACAGGGTTCGCCAGCATCCACGCCAGCGCCACGTCGGCCGGCTTTTCGCCCAGCTCGCGGCAGAAATTTTCCCATTTTTCGAGCTGCGGGCGTTCCTTTTCGATCCGCTGCTGAATGCTGTCGCTCGCCCGGCGACCGCTGGCGGCCTTCTCGAGCGCGCCGCCGAGGATGCCGCTCTCCAGCGGGCTCCACGGGATCACCCCCAGGCCGAAATGCTCGCACGCCGGCAGCACTTCCAATTCGATCTGCCGGGTCATCAGCGAATATTTCGATTGCTCGCTCACCAGCCCCAAAAAGTGCCGCTCCTTCGCCGCCCCTTGCGCGGCCGCGATATGCCAGCCCGCAAAATTGCTGCTGCCGACATAAATCACTTTCCCTTGCCGCACCAGGGTTTCCATCGCTTCCCAGATTTCTTCCCACGGCGTGTCGCGCGAGACGTGGTGCATCTGGTACAGATCGATGTAATCCGTCCGCAGCCGCTTCAGCGACGCATCACACGCCCGGCGGATCTTCACCGCACTCAGGCCGCGCTTCATGGTGATGTCGCGCTCGTTGAAGTCCATGTCGTTGTAGACTTTGGTCGCCAAAATGGTGTTTTCGCGCCGATGATTCCCCTGCGCGATCCACCGGCCGATGATCTGCTCGGTGACGCCTTCCCCTTTTTTCCACCCGTACACGTCGGCGGTGTCGAAAAAGTTGATGCCGATCTCGTGGGCCTTGTCCATCTGCGCGTGCGACTCTTCCTCACTCGCCTGCGGGCCGTAGTTCATCGTGCCGAGACAAAACCGAGAGACTTTCAAACCGGTGCGGCCGAGATTGGTGTATTTCATCAATGCTCCAGAGTTAAAGGGTGCCCCAGATCAACGGATCGCCAGATCAACGAATCGAGCCAGGTACTCTAGGACCGCCCGCGGCGGCGGACAACCCAGCCGCCCGTTTCGCCGGCGCCGCATCGGTATTGCAACGCGGGGGCTTGTGCCGATAATTCAGAAGCCCGCTGTCGCAGGCGCCCGATGCCCGTACTGAATGCCCAATCCTCGCCCGCCGCCGCCAAGCCGGAATTGTCGCGCATTCTGCAATTACAGGTGCCGGTGATCGTGAAATTGGCCGAGCGCAAGTTCACGCTGGCGGAGGTGCTGCGGATCCAGGTGGGGGCGATCCTGGAATTCGCCAAGGCGTCGGATGAGTCGCTGGAATTGCTGATCAACAACAAGCCGATCGCGACGGGGGACGCCGTCAAGGTGGGCGAAAACTTCGGGCTTCGGCTGACGCAGATCGGCGACGTCAAGCAGATCATCCAATCGATGGGCCGCTGACCATCGGCCACCGAAAAACCGCGCGTCGGTCCTTCAAACTTCTGCATTCGATTGAACGTTTCAATGGCCGGACGCGGGGTGGTTGCTCGCGAGCAACTGGTGCGCCAGCGTCATGGCGTCTGACGCGGTGGCGACCGTGGCTTCGAGTTGGGCGTCGTAGACCGCATCCAGCACGGCCTTGAACGCCGGCCCGGGGGAGTATCCCGCGCGGACCAGGTCATCGCCGCTCACCCAGGGGGCAGGAGCGAAATCGGTCTGGGCCAGCGCGTCGAGCCGGGCGTTCAATGCGTCGATCCGTTCGACAGCCACGCCGACGGCACGCAGGGCATTTAGCAGCGCCCGCGACCCGCCGGCCGAGCGACGCGCGAGAAATCGCTTAAGCATCGCCACCCGCGGCTCACGCGTGTTCAGCAGCGCATGCGTCTGCCGAGCCAGATCGGCCATTTCGTCGAGTTCATCGTTGCTGAGCTTCAGCACTTTTTTCGCGTGCGCCAGCCGCCGTGCGGATTCGGCCTGCGTGAGCGTGCCGAGCACGTCATGTTTCATGCCGCCGCCCTGCCAGCGGTGATCGATCAATGCCGCCGTCCACGCCAGGGCAAAGGAGACGGGCTCCGTCGGGCTCAGGTGCAGGAAGACGGAGCGCGATGCGTCCAGCGGCCGGTGCGTCAGCGAGGCGTCGTCCGCGATTGCATCGAGCAGGCGCAATTGCCACAGCCAATGAAAAGCGGCCGAGCGCGTGGGGGGGATCAGCATGCGGCGCAGCTCGTCGGCAATGCGCTCGCCGGAGATGCGGGGCAACAGCGGGGCGGCCGCTTCGATGGCGGCGGCCGTTGCGGGATCGATCGTCAGGCCGAATCGCGCCGCAAACCGCACCGCCCGGAGCAGCCGCAGATAATCCTCATTAAACCGCTCGGCCGGCACACCGATCGCGCGCAGCGTACGCTGGTGCAGATCCTGTTCGCCGCCCACATAGTCGATCACGCGTTCTTCGATCGGGTCATAAAACAGCCCATTGATCGTGAAATCCCGGCGTTGGGCGTCGTGGCGGGCG
>JBQCCH010000108.1:0-4914 GCA_051962375.1 Tepidisphaeraceae bacterium | reverse complement strand
ACCGGCCCCATGGCGATGAGGGTGTCGACGACGGTATCCGGCTCACGCGTGACGGCGCGGCAGATGGAGTAGGCGTAGCGGCGTCCGCCGGTCGCGCCCAGCGCCTTGATCGCGAATTGCCGGTCGGCGGAGTTGTCGCTGTCGAGCATTTTCACCAGGCCGCGGCCGATTTCTTCGTTCATCCATTTGCCGAGCGCGGTGACGAGGTCCGGCCCCGCGTTGGAAAGGACAAAGCCGTGATCCGCCATCGCGACCTGAAGTGCCCGGCCGACTTCGTAAAGCCGCGACTTCTGCACATCCGCCTTGGCGAGCACGGCGATGGCGTGTTTCATGAGTTCCGGGCGGCCCGATTTCAGGTCCATGACGGCAAAGCTGAGGTCGTCGGAATTCTTGGGATCGAGCGTCCGCAGCGCGGCCCGCGCCGCGTCGGAGGCCGGCCCCTCGAGGGGGGCGATTTTCCAGAGAGTCGGGACGGCATGGGGCGTGGCGACGCTCGCCAGCAAAGGCCCGAATTGCTGCAGGGCTGTGACATCGGGCGTGACGCCGATGGCGCGAAGGACGGCGTCTTCGGCATCGGGCTTGCCCTTGAGCAGGCGTGCGATCGCGTCGGCTTCGGTGCCGTGCGCGGAGCGATAGCGGGAGACGAGCTCGGTCGCGCTCAGCGGATCGACAGCCGCCACGCCGGCGGGCCGCTTGTGCAACGTGCCGACGGAGCGTTCCATGTCTTCGACCGCGGTGGGGTTTTGGCCGTTGCTTTCGATCGTGGCCGAGAGCCATTGGTCGTTGGTGCGGGTGACGTAGGTGACCTTCTGCACGCCCGCCGTTCCCGGCGCGGGGCTTTGGGTGATGCGTGTGAAGGGCTGGCCGTTGATGGAACCGGTGTCGACTTTGGCATCGGGGGCGGCGTCGATCGTGAAGACGGGGGTCTTCACGCGCTGCGTGATTGACGCCGGCGCAACCCACGGCCGCTGCTGGTCGCCCGTGGCGGGGGTTGCGGCGATGGTCAACTGGGCTTGCCGGTCGGGCGATTTCCAGGTCCAGGCGTTCACGCTGGGATCGGTATTCAGCACGACGATGCCATCGGCGGGCGGCACGAGGTTATCGCCGAAGACGGAGACTTCGCGGCGGGCGGATTTCGCCGACCAATCGGGGCCCGGCGCCGGCGCCTGCGCCAGATCAGCGGGCGGATTTTCACTCGGCAGGCCGGCTGCGGTTTGGCGCAGGGCGGCGATGGCTTCGGTCACGGGGGCGTAAGCGGGAAGGTCGGCGTAGAGTTTTTTGTCGGCGGCCAGCTCGGCGTCGGCGGCGTCGAGCGTTCGGCCCAGCGATTCGCGCGTCTGGTCGGCGAGCGATGCCTTGTCCTGAAGTTTTGTCAGGCGGGCCAGCAGATCGTCCGCCTGCTTGGCGACGGTCGCGCTCGGCACCGACGGCTGCGAGGCGGCCGCTTTCGCGAGTTTTTCCTTTTCGCGCTTCTCTTCCTGAAGCGCCAAATCATGCTGCTGCTTCTCGGCGACTTTCTGGGCGATCAGCACGTCGCGCTTTTGTTCGTAGGCGGTGCGCATCGAGGCCTGGACGGCGTCGGCGCCGAAAAACATCAGGATCAGCCCGAATGCGAGCAACACACTGGCGGCCCCCGTGGCGATGCCCGAAATCATCATCGATTGACGATGAACGTAAGCGAGCAACACAAAGGCAATCGGAATGCAGACGACCGACAACGTGCCGGCGGTCGCGGGGGTCATGTCCAGCGGGAGCGAGGTCAGCAGAATGATCATGGCCGCCGGCAGGACGGCCAAGCCGAGCGCGCGGGTGTAGATGTTGCTGGGCAGGCGCACGTTCGCAATTTTGCAGGCGCCGAGCCAGGCGATCATCATCAGCGGCGCGAGCACCGCGAATCCGCAAAACAGCATGATCAGCCGCGGCAACACGAGCATGGCATGCGGCGGGCCGGCGAGGGTGGCGTACTCAGGCTTCACCGAGGAGAGCATCGCGGGCCAGGTGGTGTAGTCGTGGTAGATGCCGAATCCGACCGCCAGGACGAACAGCAGCATCAGCAGCATCGAATAGCGTTCATCGGGCGCGTAATTCCCGGAGACCGCCCCGCGCCCCGCGCCGCCGGCCGAGGGAGGGGCTTTGAAATCGAGCGCGTCGAGCTCGGAGGCGGCGACCTTCGGCAACGCGCTCATGAGCGGGCGCGGGCCGTCGTCGGTCTCGTAGGTTTCGGGGGGTTCGAACGCGCTTTCGCCGAGCACGCGTCGGCCGGTGTCCATCGCGTGGACGGTGCCGGCGACGGTTTCGGCGTTGAGCGATGGCTCGGACGACGGTGACGGCTCATCACGGAACGAGAGCACGTCCCCTTCCGACGGGGTTGGCGTCGGTTTGGGAATTCGGGTCACAACGCCGCACTTTTTGCACTGCGCTTTTTTCCCCCCGAGCGTCTCGGGCACGTTGTATTTCGCACCACAGCCGGTGCAGACAAATAAAATGCTCATAACTTATGCAAACAGGACGTGAACAACCGAACTCATCCCCCGGCCCATGGTTACTATATCGGCTTTTGTTAAGTTTGCACTCATTTCCTGATCCGATATCGTCCCCAATCAAGGAGACGCGTTGTCGCAAGCTTTTTTTGTACATCGATTATCGAACGGGTTGACTCTGGTCGCGGAGAAGATGGCGGGCGTGCGGTCGGCGGCGATGACGCTGCTGGTGCCGGCGGGCGCATCGGGGGATCCGGTCGGTCGACTCGGGACGGCAACGGTGCTGGCGGAGATGGTGCTGCGCGGCGCGGGCGCGCGCGACAGCAAGGAACTGACGGACCATCTGGATACGCTGGGCCTGCAGCGGTCGAGTTCGGCGGCCGTGCTGCACGCGCGTTTTTCGGCGGCCGCCCTGGCGCCGCGGGTGCTGGACGGGCTGGACGCCTACGCCGATATCCTCCGCCGCGCGCGGCTTGAGGAAGCCGATTTTGATCCCACGCGCGACCTGGCACTGCAAAGCCTGTCGGGCATTGATGACGAGCCACGGCAAAAGCTGTTCATCAAGCTGCGCGAGAACTTCTGGCCGTGGCCGTTCGGGCGGAATCCGATGGGGGAGAAGGCCGACTTAGAAGCGCTGACGATCGAGGAAGTGCGGCAAACGTATGCGGCCCGGTACTCGCCGGAGAATGCGATCCTGGCGGTCGCGGGCGACATCGATTTTGCCGCCTGGAAGGACCGGACCGAGGCGCTCTTTGCCGACTGGAATCCGCAGCCCGCCTCGATGCCCGAGGCACGCGAGACCCGCCGCCGGTATGTCTTCGAGCCGCAACAGAGCGAGCAGACGCACATCGGGCTGGCGTACGGAAGCGTCGACGAAAATCACCCGGACTATTACCCTGCACGACTGGCGGTGGAAGTGTTGTCGGGGGGCATGAGCGGGCGGCTCTTCACCGAGATTCGCGAGAAAAAAGGGCTCGTCTACAACGTGAGCGCCAGCTACGCGTCGCTGCCGGGCATCGGGGCGATCATGGGTTACGCCGGCACGAGCAACGAGCGGGCGCAGCAGACGCTGGATCAGTTCCTGATCGAGCTGGATCGGCTCAGCGACGGCGTCACCGAGGAAGAGCTGCAGCGGGCGAAGACGGGACTGAAATCGAGCTCGATCATGAGCGGCGAGAGCACCGGCTCACGGGCCGGGTCGATCGCGCATGACTTTTTCATCCGGGGCCGGCTCCGGACGATCGACGAAATCACCGCCGCCATTGATGCCGTCAACGTTGACCGGGTCAACGCGTATCTCAAAGAGAATCGGCCGGCGAATCACACGATCGTGATCGTCGGGCCGAAGGAATTGAAACTGCCCCACTAAGGTTTGCGGAGGAACTCTATGCTTACGTCATCGAATCGTTCTGCCTGGTCGCGCGCCGCCTGCTCGCTCGCTTCGGTTTGTGCCGTCCTGTCGTGCTTCGGCCTTTCAGAAGCGCGGGCCGACGTGCTGAAGGCGGGCGACACCGTGGAAGTCATCGGGGATTCGATCACGGAGCAGAAGCTGTACAGCGTGATGATCGAAGATTACCTGCTGATGTGTCAGCCGACGAAGGTGCGGGTCATGCAGTTCGGGTGGAGCGGCGAGCAGGCGTCGGGCTTGCTGAGCCGCATCGCCGACCCGCTGACTTTCAAGCCCAACGTCATCACCACCTGCTACGGGATGAATGACGGGCACTATCAGCCGATCACCGATGAGATTCGCGACAATTACAAGAAGAACATGACCGAGGTGATGAAGCGGTTCGCCGACGCCGGCGCGACCGTGGTGATCGGCGGCCCGGGCGCGGTGGACACGAAATCGTTCAAGCGCAGCTCCGTGACGCCGGAGCAATACAATGAAAACCTGGCGACGCTGAGCGGCGTTGCGGGCGAATTGGCGAAGCAGCATGGATGGCCGTTCGCGGATGTGCACGACCACATGATCGACGCGATGAAGGCCGCCAAAGCCAAGCTGGGCGAAGGGTACATCGTTGCCGGCGGCGACGGGATTCACCCGCGGCCGAACGGGCATTTGATCATGGCCTATTCGTTCCTGAAGGCGATGGGCTTTGACGGGAACCTGGGCGAGATCGACGTGGACCTTCCGCTGGCGCACGCCGAAGTGAGCGGGCCGCACAAAGTGGTGGATTTCAAGAAGGGTGAACTCACGATCACCAGCACGCGCTACCCCTTCTGCTTCACCGCCGGCAAGGGGGACAAAGACCCTGAATCCACGGCCACGATGACGCAATTCATCCCCTTCAATCAGGACCTGAACCGGCTCACGCTGAAAGTGACCGCGCCGGCGGGCAAGTACAAGGTGACCTGGGGCAAGGCATCGAACGAATACACGGCCGACCAGTTGAAGGCGGGGATCAACCTGGCGGCGGATTTTGTGGACAACCCG
>JBQCCH010000107.1:0-5050 GCA_051962375.1 Tepidisphaeraceae bacterium | reverse complement strand
TGTCGCATCGTTCGGGAGCACCGTCGCGAGCAACCAGCCGCAGATCACGGCGAGCCGATCGATCGGCGGGTTGGTCTTCAATGGCGCCGGCTGGACGCTCGGCAGCAGTGGGTCGACGAATACGCTGACGCTCGGCGCGAGCGGGATCAACGCCCTCAATCAGACCAGCGGCACGACGACGATTTCCGCGAACCTGGTATGGGCGGCGTCGCAGACGTTCCAGGTCGGTGCGGGCGGCACGATTTCGCTGACCGGCACCCTGGCGCGGACGGCGGGCAATCTGACGCTCGGCAGCGCGAATGGGACGGGAACCATCAGCTTCGACGGGTCGGCGAATGGAACGTCGACGGGATTCATCGTCGGCGGCGGCACGGTCTATCTGAATCGCACCACGACGGCGCTGAACGCGGCCGCAACGGTGACGGCCGGCGGGACGCTGCAACTGGGCGGTTCGGCGGGACTGAACGGCAACCTGGGAGACGAAATTGGCGATCCTCGTGCGTTGACGCTGAACGGATCGGCAACGGCATCGGCGATCTTCGACCTGAATGGCCGCACCGAAGCGATGGGTGGACTGTCGGATACGTCGGGCAACACCTTCGGCCTGACGCAAAATTCCGCGGCCGGCACGACGTCCACGCTCATCTTCAACAACACCGCCAATTTCACGTATGACGGTCTGATCGCGGACGGGCAGGGCAAGCTGAACATCCGTCGCAACGGCAGTGGCGCCGGCACGCAAACGCTGAGCAATGCCAACACGTTCAGCGGGACGACCGAAAGCGACCGTGCGGGCGGCATCATCCTGGCGAATGCCAATGCGTTGCAGAACAGCACGTACATCGGCGGGGGGAGCAATTCGGGGACGCCGAACGGGCTGGCCTTCAGCAGCGGCATCGGCACGTTCACGATCGGCGGGCTGAGCGGGAGCACGAACCAGGCCCTGGTCGACAACGGCACCACGCCGGCGGCGATCCAGTTGCGCGTCGGCAACAACGGGTCGGACACGACCTATTCCGGCATCCTCAGCGGCAGCGGTGGATTGACGAAAATCGGCTCGGGAACGCTCGTGCTGAGCGGCGCAAATTCCTACACGGGCGCGACCGTGGTCAGCGGCGGACGATTGGCCGTGGGGCCGGGCGGTTCGGTGGGGAATACGGACATCGCAGTGAATTCAGGAACCCTGGCGGTTCTGCCGGCGAACGGTGGGACGGTGGCGTTGGGATCGACGTCCACGGCCGGGGCGCGGGCGACGCTGGCCGTCAATGGGGCGACCTTTGACATGAGCGGCGACGGCGCCGCGGGCACGGCGGCCCTGCTTGCGGGCAGTGGCACGACGGGCGCGCAGCTGACACTCGCGGGAGCGAATTTGTCGTTCGACCTGTTGTCCGGCGGAGCCGATCTCCTGGCCGCCAGCGGATCGGCGAGCGTGTCGGGCAACAATCTGATCATGCTAGACACCGCGGCGGCGACATCGCTGACCGAAGGCACGTACAACCTGATCACCGCCGCCAGCGGCTTGAGCGGCAATTTCAGCTTTGCGGGCGGGCTGACGACGCAGACCGTTGTCGTCGGCGGCAAAGCCTACGCCCTGAGCCTTTCAAACAGCAATGTGGCCGAAAGCGTGACCGTCAGCATGACGCCCGAGCCGGGCGGCTTGGCGGTGATCGGCATTCTGGCGGCGGGCGCAATGCGGCGACGCCGTACGCGGTGAGCGTTCAAAACGAACGGGCAGAGGAATCGGCTGAGCGATTCAGCTGAAACATTCAACGGAGGTGTCGTCATGGCACGCTGGAAAAAAGACCACGGATTCACGTTGGTGGAGCTACTGGTTGTCATTGGCATCATTGCATTATTGATTTCGATCCTTCTGCCGGCGCTGAACAAGGCGCGCGGGTCGGCGATGCAGATTAAGTGCGCGAGCAATCTGCGTCAGATCATGATGGGGACGCTGATGTACGAGCAGCAATTTCGGCATTTCCCGACCTTGGGCGTGACGCTCTCGGGCGGAAGATACGTGCTGAACCAGGCGGTGATGCCGGGTGGAACGGCGCTGTATGACAACGGCGTTTCGGGCAAGCCGGGCGGCGGCGTGTGGATCTACATGCTCGTGAACAATGTCGGATTCAAGACGCCCTGGTCGAAGGATTTCCAGACGGTGTACAACAACGTCTGGATCTGTCCCACCGCCGAACCGCAGGGGCGGATGTCGAATAAGAACTATATCTATAACCAGCAGATGACGGACGCGAACGCGACGCCGTATGACATCTCCGGGGGCGTCGCCAATACGGTGTATGTCTCTAAACTGAATCAAGTCCATAACCCGGCGACGAAGATTTACTGGACGGAGAACGGCACGAAGGGGCAGGCGTTCACCGATCAGGCGCGCTATTCCCAATACAACAACGTCATGATCAACAGCACCACCGCCCACCTGGCGAACGTGAATAACGCGGCCTTCCTGGATGGACACGTGCAGGCGTTGAAATGCTACAAGGGGACCACGCAGTCGGGCACGCCGCCCATGTTTGTGATGGACACCGAGCGTTCGGAAATGAAGCCGATCAACTGGCAGCCGGACCGGTAGGGCAGAGGGGCGGTTCGCAAAGGCATTGTCGCAGGAGATGGCATGACCAGAGTTCGGTCGCGAGTGGCGGTTTCGGGGTGTGCGATTGCCTTGCTGGGGTCGTTGGCATTCGGTCAAGGTCCGGCGACTTTGCCCAAGCCCGACTACTTGAAGTATCTGGAAAATTATTACCAGCTCTACGCCGAAACCAGCCCGCTTTCGGCATTGAAGAATCCGAAAGCCGAAGCCGCGACCTCGCCCACGATGGGGCTCTATTCGCTCCGCCTGTGGCAAGCGACGAAGCAGGCGAACTTCCTGGAGCGGGGGCAGATCATCTTCGGCAACATCGTGTCGGCGGATCGGGAGTTCGATCTTTTCGACTCGGCGCCCGTGGCGCTGTCTGCAGGCATTTTGCAGTCGGCGGGAAAGTTGTCGGCGGAGCAACTGAATTGGGTGCGACAGCGGTTTTTGAATCTGCAGCAAAAAGGATACGAATTTCGATTTGGCAATCGAGAGCTCGCGCGGCTATGGGGGCCGGCGGTGGCGGCGTTTCAGTTGTTCCCTCGCGACTCGGCATTTGCACCCACGCGGGATCAATTCAACGCGGGCTGGGCGCGGCTCTTTGCTGCGGGCGATCTTGACGAAAACGCCGGAAATTACTCCTCGCTTGGCTTGGTGGAATTTGTCGGCATCACCCAGGCGATGGGGCGCGAAGGGGATCTGGCTAAATCGGAACGTTGGCATCAGACCTTGGGCCGATATCGCGACACCGTATCGCCCGGCGGACAGATGCCGGAGTGGAATGACGATTATTTCCAATCCGGTGGATGGCCCGCCTTCCTGTATCTGTTTGAATACGCGGCCCACCTGTATCACGATCCGACGTTCGAAACGGCCGCCCGCAAAATCTACTGTCGCCAATCCACTGCCCTGGCGACGATGAAGCACGGCAGTCAGCACACTGATCTGCATAACCTGGGCGCCGTCCTCCACGCGACCGAGCTTCTGGAATTGTCGCCCCTGAACGAAACCGCGCCGGAGCCGATGGTGAGCGGCGTGACCAGCCGCCGCGACGAGATCGGCCGCCAAGTGCCCGACAAATTGATCCTTCGCCCGTCGAATGCTCCCGGCAGCCCGATGGTGTGGATGGATGTCTATGCGGAGGGGGATCACTCGCACACGAGCAAAAAAGGATCGATCGGGTATTACGAGATCGATCAAGTGCCCGTCTATCGCGGTGGGTATGGCCGGCAGGAGGGAAACCTGACGGGCGACGGCGGAAACAGCTTTTACCTTCAGCCGGATGCTGAGACTTTTCCGATCGATACGTGGAAGCCGAACGTCTGGAAGACGGTCCGGCTGAAAACCGACACGATGCCCATCCCCGGCGAGCCGGCCGACTTGTCGAAGCGCGTGGTGACGATGCTGCAGGGGCAGGGGCCGTCAACGGACGTCACCGACCTGTCCGGCAAGCCGACGCAGGCCGAACGCATCAAGCAGTTGCCGCCCGACAGTGCGTTGTGCATCGCCAATCTGCGATTGGAAGGCCCGGCCGGCACGAAGGTGGTTGACGATTTCAGCACCGGTCCCGCGCCCAAGGGCGGGGCGCTTGCCATCGTGGAAGGCAAGCCGTGCGTGAAAGTCGTCCCTGAGTCGAAGCGATTTAACACGCGGCTCTACAATACGATCTTCGATCCCAGCCAATACAAGGTGTTGGCGTACGACATTTTGCAGACGGGCGATCTGCTGTCGGTCAATTTCCGGATGCCCGCTTCGAAGAACGGCATCCACACCTACGGCGCCTGGAACCGCGTCGCGCCCGGACCTTTCTATGCCGACCTGGCGTCGGCAACGACCGAGCAAAGTGGCGCAGACAGTCTGGGGACGGTCACCTTCGATGGCTATGGCACGTGGGATTCAAAATTCGTCCGCCGATTTGTTCTGACTCAGGAAGGTGTGCTTGTCATCCGCGACACGCTTGTTCCGGGCAAAACCGCCGCGGGGTGGTCGGCCGGTTCGGTCTGGCAATTGCCGGAGATCGCGCGGCGTGGCCCCAACTGGTTCGCGGGCAAGCTGGTGACGGATGTGCCGCTCGATCCCGCCGATTCCACGCCCCGCGAGCGCGGACAGCTGGTGCTCTTCGCAAACCAGCCGGGCCAAACGGTGGGCGACACGGCTTCGACCTACGGCAAGAAACAAAGCCGATCGATCGTCTTCAGCCGGTTGCCAAGCATTGAGGCCGGCAAGCCGGTGACGACGCTCACGGTCGTCGTTCCCACTCACCCGGGCGTTCCGTTGCGGGCCTTCGCGGATGGGGTCAAGACCCGGTTCGACGCCGACGCAAGCGAAGCCACCATTCAACTTCCGGGCGGCAAGCCGGTTCGGGTGCGCCTGTCCGATTCATCCTTCAGCGTCACCCGCTGATTCAATAGGTTTTCATCATGATGCGTGTGCCGAACCTTCTGATCTGGACTTGGGTTA
>JBQCCH010000106.1:0-3112 GCA_051962375.1 Tepidisphaeraceae bacterium | reverse complement strand
GGCGTGCACATCAAGGCGCTCGCGGCGATCAGCCGGCTGATGACCAGCGACAAATTCCGCTTCGCCATGAATGCCGCCACCAGCGCGCAGGAGATGTTCGACATCGTGCAGAAGCAGGAAGCCGGCGCGTAGGCGGTTTGTGCGTGCGATCGTTCGAAGCCTGAAGTGCGGCTGTCGTTCTTGGGATCTGCTGTTTTTATACTCGCTGCGGGAACGCCCGCCGGCGAGACTTAGGTGGGAAATTGATGGCCCACCGCTCGCGTTTATTTGCATTCCTGGGGTCGATCGCGGTGCTGGCGATCGTGGGTGGCATCGTCTTCGCCGGCCTGTGGAAGCTGAATATCCCCGCCGACACTCCTGCGACTGATGCACCCGTTCCCGCCACCGCTCCCGCGAAGATCGTCGCCGGCCGCGATTACTACGTGCTGGTGAAACTGGTGGAATTTAACCCCCGCAAGCCGAACGGCAGCCCGTGGGATCGCGGTTCGGGCTCGGCACCCGATCCGAAAGTGGTGCTCTCGTGGCGCGGCAGTCGGATTTTTGAATTGCCCACGCGGGATGACCAATACATCGCCACCTGGGATCTGTTCCGCGTGAACATCGCCGACGTCGTCCGCAGCGGCGGGAATGTCGATATCGCGTCGAGCATCAACGCCCCGCTCGTGCAGGCCGACCCGGCGGCGCCGGTGACGATTGAAGTGTTCGACAGCGATCTGGTGTATGACGATCTGGCGCTGAAACTGAAGGTGCCGCTCACAGAACTGCACCCGGGCGAGAATGACCTGGCCATTCCTAAAGGAAGCGGGCTGAAGCGGCTGGTGGTGCAATTGATCGACCGCGAAACGCCGCTGGATCAGCTCATCACCCTGGCCCAGAAACGATGACGCGGCCGGCACGGGGGACCGATTTTTGTTGCCGCGGATGATGCCGATGAGATCATTCCGCTGAGATGATTCTGATGAATCGAGCGATTTCCCTGCTGCTGATTCGCCTGCTGGTGTTCAGCGCAGCCGCGTTGTTGGGGCTGGGGCTGGTTGCACCGTGCATGACGATCGTGCCCGGCTTCGGGGATATGGAAACGTGGGTGCGCCTGCTCAAGCCCCAGTTGATGCACGCCAGCACCTACTCCGTGCTCAGCGGCATTTTTGCGATGATCCACAACCACAACGTGGGGCTGGGCGTGTTGCTGCTGTCATTCTCCGCGATTTTTCCGACGCTGAAGCTGGCGACGATGGCCTGGTCGATCGAATACCTCGCCGCACGTCGGCCGACGGGCGTGCTGCTGCGGTTTGCGCACCATGCGGGCAAATTTTCCATGCTGGATGTGCTGGTGCTGGCGCTGCTCGTGATCGCGATCAAGGGATTGCCCGGCAACAGCCAGGTGCAACTGGGCTGGGGCGTCTGGTGCTTTGCCGGGTCGGTGGTGCTGAGCCTGATCGCTTCAATGCTGCTGCAATCAGCCGAGCGGCGGTGGGAAGCGGAGTGACGTTCGCATCATTCCGGTGACGGCAACGCTGCCTCGGGGCCGGGGGCGAAATTCGCGGCCGCCAGGGGGATGGTTTTTCCTGCGGATTCGGCGAAGGCGTCCGTAAGGCTCACCTGGTTCGCCTGCCGGGCGACGATGACATGGCGGGCGTCCGGCGCGACGGTGCGGAGCGTCACGTGATCCAGCCGCAGGCCGTCCACGTCGGCGACGTACATCCCCCAGGCGGGCAGGTCGCCGAAGTTCTCCGGCTCCGGGTACATCCGATCGTTCATCAGCGGCTGCGTCGTGGGCGCGGGCATCAGGCCGCCCCCCACGAATTCCAGCGTCACATTTTCCATGGCCACATCTTGGATCGCGTGCCCGTTCAGGCCGGCGATGATCACCGGAAAGCGGGAGCGGATGTCGCTCGCGTTGATGTGGGCCAGCGTGACGTGCTGGAGCGCGCTGACGGTCGCCGTACCGCGCGGGCGGCGCATTCGGCTGCCGAGGCGGATGAAGATCGGCGCGTCGGTGACATGGCGCATCGTCAGGCCGTCGACAACGACGTGGTCCAGCACGCCGCCGTCGACGGATTCGATCGCCAGGCCGCGCGTGTGGTCGAAGCGGCAATCGCGGACGGTGACATTCCGGAACCCGCCGGCCGACTCGGTGCCGAGCTTGATGCGGCTGACCGGGCCGTCGGCGCTTTGCGCGAAGGCGGTCAATCGGCGCGTCCCATCAACCCAGGTGCCGGGGTCATAGCCGCTCAGGCTGCAATTCAGGATGGAGACATCTTCCAGCGCCACCGCCCTGCCGAGCGCCCAAGAGCTTTTGAGGCAGATGCCGTCGTCGAACGGGGCGTTGACGGCACACTCGCGGATCTCAACCCGCTGGCAGGCGTCCAGGTCGATGCCGTCGCGATTGGTGTCCACGGTCAGGCCCTGGATCGTCATGTCGCTGACGCCGGTGGCGAGGACGCCGAAGTGCCCGCCGTTGAGGATCGTCAGGTCGCGCAGCGTGACACCGGTGCAATTTTTCAGGCCGATGGTTTTGTTGGCGACGGGGATTTTCTGCTTGCCTTTGAAGACGAGCCGATCGCCGCGAATCTGTCCGGGCCCGATGATGCCGATGTCGTGCAGGCCGTCGCCCCAGATGAGGCTGTCGTGCCAATGGGAGTGGCTGAAATCCTGGTAGCGGCCGGCGGCGGGATTGGGCTCGGGGGCGTCGAACCCGGGCGTCGACCGCGGGTCGGCCGCCTCGATGACGGTGCCGCGATCCAGTTGCAGCGTGACCCGGCTCTGCAGGTGAATGGAGGCCGACAGATAATCGCCGGCCGGGAAATGGACGACGCCGCCGCTGGGGGAGGCGGCCGCCTGCTGGATCGCGCGATTGATCGGGTCGGTGTCGAGCGTTTTCCCGTCGCCGGCGGCCCCCAGGTCGCGAACGTTGATGACCGTGGGCGCATCGACTGGCGCGGTGGCCGGTGCGGTGGCTGCCGCGGCGAGCGTGCGCCCGGCGCTCAGTTGCGCCGCGCCCAGGATCAACAGGCCGAGCGATCGTTTGAAGTCCATGGGATCCGCGACCGTATCGAGTCGAACATGACAGTCGCGTGACAACCGCCGGAAAATCCAATCATGCGGCATGGGA
>JBQCCH010000105.1:0-4846 GCA_051962375.1 Tepidisphaeraceae bacterium | reverse complement strand
GCCGGCAGCTTTACAATGCTGCGTCGCTGCCTTGCGAATCCATGTGGGTGCAGGGGGCGACGCACAACAACGTGCTGGAGAACCCAGAGGTCATCCAGCGCATCATCGAATTCGTCCGATCGGCGCAACCGCTGCCGGTCGGATGAGCCGGCGTGACGCGATCGCTCCGACAACCACCACCGCCGCTCCGGCGATCGCCCACGCCATCCGCGCTTCGATGAACGCCAGCCAATAATACGGCAGCGCGATCACGACAATCCCAAGCCACGCCAGGTACACCTTGCTCCACCCGTTGCCGATCGCTCGTGGCAATGCCAGGGCCAGGATCACATACGCCGGGAACACCAATCCGTAGAACGACATGAACAGCCGATAGATGATTTCCCCCACCGGCAGCCCGTGATACAGCAGCTCATTGAGCCGCGTGAATTGCGCCACCAGCCCGGCAAGCAATCCCACCGCCAAGGTCACGCCCAACTCGGCCCGGCCGGGACTCTGGAAGAATCGTTCGAGCGATTCGGTCACAGAACGTGCATGGGCAGACACCGTGAACGACAGCTGGGCCGTGAAATGCGCCACCAACAGCCACGCCGACAGGCCTGACATCCGGAAGATCGTCGGTGCGTAAAAGAACGTGAGGACGATCATCGAGCAGAACAGGACGCAAAACCCGACGCCAAACGCAAGTTTCGCCCCGGCATCGCTCGTCTGCTGGCGCGCGCGATGAAAAGTCAGATCCAGATAGGGGCAGGTGAAAAATCCGAGCAGGCAAACCAACGTCAAACCGATCAGGCTTCCCGGCGTCACGTCGACCGCCGCCGGCGCTGCGAGGCTTCCGCGGGCCGCCAGCAGCAGCGCGACGAGTGCCGACACCAGCAAGGTGGCGACTGACCATCGCAGCACCTGCGACGTGCGCAGCATCGGCAGAAATGCCGACTGCACCACGATCGCCGCGCCGAGATAGCCCCAGTTGCCCAGCAGCCGGGGGAACATCCACATCGCAAAGAACAATTGGAACGCGATCGTCACCAGCGAAAACAACTGGCAGGTGAAGGCGTGGCGGTCCGTGTAACGTTCGCTTTGCTCGCGCGAGCGCATCACCCATCCCATCGCCGCCGCCCCGATGCAGTTGGGGATCGCAAAAATCACCCATGCCCAAGGCCCGTAGTCGCGCACGAGCAAGACCGGCAGAAACATGCCGATGCACCACGTCCACGACGCCCCTAGGTATCCGGCCCAAGCCAGCGGTGATCCTTCGCGCGTTTCGCCCGTCACAGTTCCACGGCCTTTCCAGTTGCGACCGACTTGTAAATCGCTTCCGCCATCGCCATCAGGTGCACGCCTTCCGCCGCGCCCACGAGCGGCTTTGCGTTGCCGAGGATGCAGTCGCGGAAGTGTCGCATGAGCAACGAATACCCCGCGATCTTAGGCTGTTTGAGGGGCGTCGCCCGGCAGTTGCCTTTTTCGTCGTACCCGCGATACACGACCGGCCCCTGGGGCGTGTAAACGTCGACCGAGCCGGCTTCGCCCGACAATCGGCACACCGTCCCCGCCTGGCTGGGGGGCTGGTTCATCGCCCAGGCGCACGACACCTCGGCCGATCCGCCGTTGTCGAATTTCACCAGCACCGAGCCGGCCTCTTCCACCGGCAGGCGTGTGAGATTGCTGTGCGCGGTGGCATACACGCTGGCGGGTTTTACCGGCGTGATCAGGTGGTCGATCAAATCGATCATCGGCAGCGCCAGGTCGATGATCGCCCCGCCGCCGGTTTTTTCCGGATCGTGATACCACCCGGTTCCGTAGGGCACGCCCCGCGTGCGCAGCACCGTCGCCCGCGCGTGATATATCGGGCCAACATATCCTTTTTCGATCGCCTGCTTGGCCGACTGCTCCGCGGCGCCGAAGCGGCGCACGGCCGAATACAGCACCACGCGATTCGCTTTTTCCGCGGCCTTCAGCAGCGTCTTCGCTTCTTTCGTCGTGGGCGCGGGCGGGAACTCGATCAGCACATGTTTGCCCGCCTTCAGCGCCGCCAGGGCAACCGGAACGTGCAGGTGCGTGGGCAGGCAGATGCAGACCGCGTCGAACGATGCCGCCGTCGCAGTGTCGGCGAATAATGCGTCCGCGACGTCGAAGGTCGCCGGCGCTTTGAGCGCATCGGCCAGCGCCTTGAGGCGTTCGGGGATGGAATCCGCGACGGCCGTCAGCTTGAACCCGCTCCCCGCCGCCGCCGTCGCATGAGCCCGGCCCGTCGCCCCCGCGCCGACGACCGCCAGACGAATACTCTGTGACATCACTACTCCTTCGCCGCGATTGTGCCGACGCCGGCCGATCCCGCAACTGCCCCGACACATCGTTTGTTCGAACCATTTTTTCGAGACAAAGACGACACGCGACAAGGTTCAATAAAATCGCGTCGCGACGATCCGAAACGCGCTCCGGGCGATTTTTGTCCGTCGCTCAGTTGAATCCATTCGCGTGCAAACCGCGAAATGGCATGTCCGACACGTGGGCGAACGCGTTTTCAACGTCAGACAGCATCGGCGGGCGGCGGTCGCGCGGGGCAGAAAAGATGCGTTTCATTCGATTCGCCTCGGCTGCGACGTTATAATCGGGGGTAATGCAGGAAGTGTCGCGCGAGCAGTTTGCCCAGCAGGTGATCGACATCGTCCGAGCCAAATTCCCGTTGGCCCGCGTCGCCCGATCGGAGCAATCGTTCTCGATCAAGTTAAACGGCCGCACCGCCTCGCTCGAAAATCTGTATCGGCTGTTCCAGCTCTCGCCGGACGACATCAAGCGGAATGTCGAACGCTGGGCCGTGGAGTTGCTGCGCGATTCGGAAGGAACGCCCGACCGATTCGCCTCGTTCGATGAGGTGAAAGATCGTCTGATGCCGATGCTGGTGTCGGCGGAGCTGGCTGAGTTGCGGCGGGCGAACATCGTCACCCAGCCGCTGATCTCGGGGTTGGCTGTCACCTATGTGCTCGACGGAGATCGCACGATCGCTTACCTGCCGAACGACGTGCTCGGCCGCTGGGGAAAGAGCGTCGATGAATTGCACGAGCTGGCACTGGCGAATCTGGTGGCTCACAGCCAATCGATCCAGGCGCATGCGGCCCAGGACGATGACGGCACCGTGAACCTGATCCTGTTTCAGACGCTCGACGGCTTCGATGCCACCCGCCTGCTGCTGCCCAGCCTGCACGATAAATTGCGCGAAATCCTGGGCTCCCCGTTCGCGGCGGCGATTCCGAATCGCGATATTCTGCTCTGCTTCCGCCAGGATAAAACCACCGTCGACCGCATCGCCACGCAGGTGGCGGAAGATTACCGTGCCCGCCCGTACCAGGTGACGGACAAGTTGTTTCTCGTCACCGCGGACGGCATCGCCCCCTTCAATCGGTAGCTCGCCTATGCCATTCAATGACCCCTACGCGAAGCGAACCGGCAATGTCCGGATTGACACTGGCATTCACGCCGGCGGATTGCGCATCGACGACGCCTGCCGGATCGACGGCATGGTCGCCGGCGACATCACCGTGGGCGATGGCGGGTTTCTCATCCTCAAGGGGATGTGCAAAGGCAACGTGATCGTGGAACCGGGCGGGAAAACGCAGATCGACGGGATCCTGGCCGGCAAGATCATCAACGCCGACGCCGCAAACGGTTGAGCGCGATTATTGTTCGATCAGGGTGTCGTACACCTGCTCGACTTCCTGCTTGCCGACGACGCCCATCTCTTCCAACGCCAGGAGCGCCGCCTTCTGCTCGGCGGTCTTTTTGTTGGGGCCCCACGCGCCGTTGTACCGTCGGCCGTTGATCACCACGCACACTTCAAAGCACTTGCTGTGGTCCGGCCCTTTTTCATCGAGCAATTCATAGATCGGCGTGCCGCCGACCATTTTCTGGGCGTGTTGCTGAAGCAGGGCTTTGTAATTGTGCTCGTGAATGTTCGCGAAGACGGCTTCCACCTTGGCGGTCATGGTGCGCAGGACGTAATCTTTGACGACCTCGTACCCCCCGTCGAGATAAATCGCCGCCACGACGCTCTCATAAACCGCCGCCGCTAGGGACATCGGCATCTGCGCGCGATTGCTGATCCCCTTGCCGATGATCAACAGATCGGCCAGCCCGGTTTCGATCGCGACTTCCGCACAAATCTTCCGCGACACGACGGCCGACTTAATCTTGGTGAGGTCGCCCTCAAACAGGTTGGGAAACCGCTTGTAGAGCAGGTCGCAGATGATCAGGTCGAGCACCGCATCACCGAGGAACTCCATGCGCTCATTGCTTTGGAGCCGATTGTCGGCAATCGACGAATGGGTGAGTGACTCTTTGAGCAGATCGAGGTTCGAAAACTGATAGCCGAGCACTTGTTCGGCGCTGGCTTGAAGCTCTGGCGACACGCAATAACTCTCTTCCATCGGCGGCAACCCCCGCCGAGTAACTCGCACGCTCCGGAACCGGCGCGTCCGATGTGATTGACCTTGATCGCCGCCAGATTCCCATGCGATCGCGACGATAAACTGCCAACCTATCGGTGCCGCGGCGGATTTTCAACAGCAATCTCGCCGCCAAGGCTCCGGTCAGCTTGACTTACCCGGGCGATCCGGTACATATACCCTTCCTGCCCCCGCAAACGGGCAGGAGACAATTCGGCAGTAGCTCAATGGTAGAGCAGCCGGCTGTTAACCGGCTGGTTGTAGGTTCGAGTCCTACCTGCCGAGTTTGCAGTAAAATCCAGTCCGCACGCTCTTTAGCGTCCTCGCTGGCGGTTGATCGGGCGGATCGCGAGAGCGCTGATTGACGGAAGCCTTCCGTCGATTGATTTTGGTGCGTTGCACCT
>JBQCCH010000104.1:0-2900 GCA_051962375.1 Tepidisphaeraceae bacterium | reverse complement strand
ATGCTGCTGCTGGCGGTGGTCATCGTGCTTTTGAATCGGCCGGTGTTGACGCTGACGCAGTCGCGCGTGGAGCCGTCGGTGCTGGCGGTGATGGTGGATGATTCGTTGTCGATGCGCATCCCGGATGTGGGCAGCCCTGATCACCCGGAGCAACGGCTGGCTGCCGTGGAGCAGTTGCTTTCGAGCGACAATGCGCGGCTGCTGCACGCGTTGGCGGCCGTGCATCAGGTGCGGCTGTACCGGTTTGACGGTGACGCGGTGTCGCTCGCGAGTTCGACCACGCAACCGGTGCCGGCGATTGAACCCCTGGGGCAAAAAACGCAGGTGGTGGCGTCGGTGCGGTCGGTATTGCGGGATCTGCAGGGACAGCGCGTGGCGGGCGTGGTGGTGCTGACCGACGGCCGCGACATGCCGCAGCAATCGATCGCGGCCGCGCTCGATGAGGTGAAGGATTTCGGCACGCCGGTCTACCCGGTGCCGGTCGGTTCGGAGCATCCGCTGAACAACATCGAGATTCAGCAGGTCTCGGCCCAGGACGCGGTGTTCGCCAAGGACATCACCAACATCAAGGCGACGGTCCGCGTCACCGGCGCCCAAGGGCCCACCCCGGTGGTGGTGCGGCTGAAGAACAAGAAAGACGGCAAGGTGATGCTCGACGGGCAGGGCAAGCCGGTCGAGCAGACGGTGACGGTCGAGGGAGACCAGCCGGTGGAGGTGGAATTGCTGTACACGCCGCCCGAGCCGGGAAACCTGGACCTGGTGGTCGAAGCCGCGCCGCGGCCGGGGGAGATTGATCTGGACGACAATGCCCGCGAACTGCAGATGGCGGTTCTGGATGCGAAGGTGAGCGTGTTGTATGTCGACGGGTATCCGCGTTGGGATTACCGGTACATCAAGAACGAGATGATCCGCGATCGGACGGTGGACATCTCGTGCCTGTTGATGTCGGCCGACCCGTCGTTTCGGCAGGAGGGGGACAAGGCCATCACGCGATTTCCGGAAACGGCGGACGAATTGCAGGGGTATGACGTGGTGCTGTTCGGCGACGTCGATCCGCGCGAACTGAGCGACGCGCAGCTTCAACTGGTGTCGGATTTCGTAGCGCGGCGCGGCGGCGGGTTTGGGATGGTGGCGGGCCCGCGGTGGTCGCCCGTGGCGTGGCGCGGGACGCCGATCGAGGCCATTTTGCCGGTGGACATCACCCACGTGCAGCCGGATGACAGCACCAGCGGCGGGGGCACGATTGCCGAGGGGTTTCGCCCGGTGGTGACGAAGCAAGGGGCGGCCTCCAGCTTGTTTCGATTTTTCGCCGACCGGGCGGAGAACGAGCGTTACTTGAAAGAGAGCTGGCAGCCGCTGTTTTGGTATTGCCGGGGCGTGATCGCCAAGCCGGGCGTGGGCGAGGTGATGGCAGAGCACCCGACGGATGTCGGGCCGGACGGTCGCCGCGCGCCGATCGTGGTGGCCGGCCGATATGGCGCGGGGCGCACGATGTTCATGGGGATCGATGAATCGTGGCGGTGGCGGTATTACACGGGTGAGTCGATCTTTGATACCTACTGGGTGCAGCAGCTGCGCTATCTGGCCCGCAGCCGGAAGCTGGGGGAGCGAAAAATTACGCTGGTGAGCCAGAAATCGGTGTATGATCTGGGGCAGCAGGTGCAGTTGATTCTGCGGGTGATCGATCCGCAATTACAAACGCAACTTCCGAACTCGCTCCGCGTCCAATTGATGGACGCCGATCAACAACTGGTGTCGGAGCAAACACTCACCCGCCAGGCGAGCGGCGACACGTATCTGGGGAGCTTCACCGCGGACCGGCTCGGGAAATTTTCGGTGAAACTCGCGAGCGTGGCGCCGGGGGTTGATGCGTTGTCGCTCCCGATTGAAGTGGCGGTGCCGAAGCTGGAATTGTCGGTGCCGCAGGTGGATCGGGTGTCGCTGGCGCGGCTGGCGAGCGAGACGGGGGGGCGGGTGATCGAATTCGCGTCGGCGGCAAAGGAGTTGCCGAAGATTCCGTCGGCCGAGCGGCGCGTGCCGGTGATCAGCGATCAGCCGTTGTGGTCGGCGCCGATTGCCCTGGTGCTGTTTGTGCTGCTGATCACGGCCGAATGGATCGCTCGGAAGTTGTTCGGCATGGTGTGAGGCGCGGGGCGTCCGGGCGCCAGGCTGGTGCGGTGAAGTAGTGAACGTTTTGTCGAGGATTCAATGCCGCCGACTCAATTGCTGCAAACCCTGGATCAGGTCCGCCGGCGGGCGCGGTGGCTGAGCATCGCGTACGGCGTGGGCGTGGTGGCGGCGGCGGCGGTGGGGCTGCTGCTGGCGACGGTGCTGGTCGATTACGTGCTCAACCTGCCGGCGGTTCCGCGGGTGATCGTGATGCTGGGGGCGCTGGGGACGACCATTTATCTGGCGTATCAATACGTCGCGCGGCCGGCGGTGGCGCAGGTGTCGCGGAATGACATTGCCGGGCGGCTGGAGCGGGCGTTTCCGCAGTTTGACGATCGGCTGCGCAGCACGGTCGATTTTTTGGATGGGCAAAACCCCGGGTCGGGCGTGCTGCAGCAACGCGTGATCGAACAGGCGAGCGCGCTGGCGGGTGAAGTGAACCTGGCGGACGCGGTGGTGAGTCGGCCGGCGGTGGTGTCGGTGTCGTCGGCGGCGGGGGCGTTTGTGCTGCTCTTGGTGCTGGCGTTTGGCATCGTGAACCATCACACGCTGGCGATCATCACGTCGCGCCTGCTCACGCCCTTCAACGCCGAGCCATGGCCCAAGCGCGTGAAGATTGATGTGACATCGACCCTGCCGACACGCGTGCCGGTGGGACAGAAAATCGATGTCCAGATGAAGCTGGACCGGGGCGACAAGCCGAGCCTCAAGCCGATTTTGTATTACCAGGT
>JBQCCH010000103.1:0-2739 GCA_051962375.1 Tepidisphaeraceae bacterium | reverse complement strand
GCCGGCGAAGTCTATCTGGCAACCGACTTGGACCGGGAAGGCGAAGCGATCGCGTGGCACTTGAAAGAAGCGCTCGGGCTGAGCGACGACCGCGTGAAGCGGGTGATTTTCAACGCGATCACGAAGGCTGAGATCCAAAAGGCGTTCAGCCAGCCGAACAAGATCGACATCGACCGGGTGAATGCCCAGCAAGCGCGGCGGATTCTGGACCGGATCGTGGGGTACGAAATTTCGCCGGTGCTGTGGCGGAAAGTGGCCCGGGGATTGTCGGCCGGGCGCGTGCAGAGCGTGGCGGTGCGATTGGTGGTGGAGCGGGAAAAAGAGATCGAAGCCTTCATGCCCAGCGAATACTGGCGCATCGGCGGGATCTTTACCGCAAAGCCCGATGCGGCGGCGAAGCTGGCGGCTGATTGGGCGGCGTTTCAGGGGTCGTCCGACACCTTAAATAAGAGCGACCTGGATGGATGGCTGTCGGAGCGGGCGTGCTTCCGCGGCGAGTTGACGGAAGTGGGCGGCCAGAAGTTTGAGCCGGACAACAAGGCCCGCGCCCGCGAGGTGGCTGAGGCGCTGGGGTTCGTGGTCGAGCAGGAGCACACGACCGAAGACAAAGAGGCCAAGGGCCCGCAGCAGCAGACGCGGTTTGAAGGGGCATTGGCAGCGTCGGCGGCGTTTCGGGTTAAGTCGATCGAGAAAAAACGCAGCACCAGCCGACCGCCGGGGCCGTTCATCACTAGCACGCTGCAGCAGGCGGCATCGACGCGGCTGTACTTCGGCGCCAAGCGCACGATGCAGCTGGCCCAGACGTTGTACGAAGCCGGCTACATCACCTACATGCGTACCGACAGCACGCACCTGTCGGGCGACGCCATCAACATGGCCCGGAATTTCGTCCGGCGTGAATTCGGGGACCGGTATGTGCCGGAGAAGCCGAATTTTTTCTCGTCCAGCAACAAGAATGCGCAGGAAGCCCACGAAGCGATTCGCCCGACCGACGCCAGCTTCACGCCGCGTGAGGCCGAGGCGAAGCTGAAGGACGATGAGGCGAAGCTGTACCGGCTGATTTACAACCGGTTCATCGCCTGCCAGATGCCGCCGGCGGAATTTGACCAGACGACCGTGCAGATCGCCGCCGATACGAAGGTCGGCGAATGCGTCTTCCGCGCGAACGGCCGCAAGCTGGTGTTTGACGGATTCATGAAAGTCGCGGGGATCAGCAGCGAGGACCAACTGCTGCCGGACCTGACCGAGGGAAGCCCGGTCGCGCCGATCGACCTGCTGCCGACGCAGCACTTCACCCAGCCGCCGGCTCGTTACAACGAGGCGAGCCTGGTCAAAGAGCTGGAAAGCAAGGGCATTGGTCGGCCGAGCACGTATGCGTCGATCATTTCAACGATCCAGGACCGCAAGTACGTGGCCTCCGTGGAGCGGCGCTTGCACCCGACGATGCTCGGACGCGTGGTGACGGAAAAATTGATCCAGGCGTTCCCGAACATTCTCGATATCGGCTTCACCGCCGACATGGAGAGCAAGCTGGATCAGATCGAAGAAGAGCACAAAGACTGGGTGCAAATCCTCCGCGAATTTTACGGCCCGTTTCACACGGCGGTCGAGGCGGCGCCGGGGATGCTGGAGCATGCGGGCGGCGCGCCGTCGCCGTACGTGGACGAAAAGACGGGAACGCCGCTGGTGTATCGAATCAGCAGCACGGGATTTTTCCTGGCGTCGGCGGACCCGAATCTGAAGATCACCAAGCCGGTCGATGAATTCGGCAAGCCGATGGTGCGGGAAGAATCGGAATTCAGCTGCCCGTTGTGTGGCCGGCCGATGATGAAGCGGCAGGGTCGCTTCGGGAATTTCCTCTCGTGCACGGGGTACTCGATCAAGAACGACGAGGGCAAGCCGAGCTGCTCAATGATCGTGCCGCTGGACAAAGCCGGCCAGCCGCAGCCGCCGAAGGTGGAGCCGATCACGACCGAAGTGTTGTGCGAAAAAGATCAGGCGCCGATGCTGCTGCGAAACAGCAAGCGCGGGCCGTTCCTGGGGTGCAGCAGCTTTCCGAAGTGCCGCGGCACGAAGATGGTGAGCAAACTGCCCGAGGAGCAGATCAAATACATCGAATCGCTCCTGCCGGAACTGCGGGCCCGCACGCAGCGGAGCTATGAGCTGGGCGCGAAGTTGACGGGCCGACCGATCGACAGTTTCGGCAAACTGCCGGAATTGACGATCGATCGAAAGGCGGTCGAAGAGAAGCCGAAGAAAAAAGCGCCCGCCCGCTCAAAGGCCGCGGCAAAGGGTTAGTCGGCGAGAAGCGGTAGACCGGGTGGATCACGCTGATGGGGCCGACGGTTCAGTCGCCGGTGCGCCACCATGCGGGCTGGGGATGGCCCTTCGGCGGCCGGGGGACGGCGAAGCGTTCGACGTCGCCGAGGTGCCATTCGTAGTAGTGGCCGGTGTCGGATTTGACGCATTTTTCGATGATCGCGCTGCCGAGCAGCAGGCCCGTCGGCAGCGGCTGCGGGAAGAGCCGCATGGCGTTGGCCAATTCGATCATCCAGGGGGGCGGCGGCTCGACGACCAAGTCGGTTGACGTGATCGGCATCGACGCACCCGAAAACGCCGATAAAAACGGCGCCGGCCCTCGCGGGGCGACGGCCGTGTCGGGGGCGGGCAGTGTCGCCGGTTTCTTGCTCGCGTAGATCCAGACTCGCTCGCCGATGAGCCGGGTGGGGCGCGAGCGGT
>JBQCCH010000102.1:0-11333 GCA_051962375.1 Tepidisphaeraceae bacterium | reverse complement strand
TGGGCAAGGGCCGTCGCACTGGCGCGCGGGTTTTATTGGCCGAAGGCGTGGCCGGGCCGGGGGTTGGGGGCCAAACGCCAAAACAAAATGGCAGGAACGGCCGGCGGGGGTTTTTGGCGACTTAGGAGTGTCAGAGTTTTTTGCGGTGCAGCAGGAGCGAATTGCCGAGGACTGTGACATCGCTGAGGGCCATAGCGGCGGCGCAGACGATGGGGCTGAGGAACCCGAAGGCGGCCAGGGGGATGGCGACCACGTTGTACACGAAGGCCAGGAACAGGTTCAGGCGGATGGTTCGCATGGTGGCCCGGGAGAGGCGGATCGCCTGGGGGACGGCCTGGAGGTCGCCGCGGACGAGGACGATGTCGCCGGTCTCTTTGGCGATGTCGGCGCCCGAGCCGATCGCGATGCCGAGGTCGGCCTGGGCGAGGGCGGGCGCGTCGTTGATGCCATCCCCGACCATGGCGACGGGCCCGTATTTTTTCTGCATGGCCTGGATGACCTGGGCTTTTCCGCCGGGTTTGACGCTGCTTTCGACATGGTCAATCCCCGCGAGTTTGGCGACGGCCTGGGCGGCGGCGGCGTGATCGCCGGTGAGGAGCATGGTCTTGAGCTGCATGCCGTGCAATTCCGCAATGGCGGGCGGGCTGCCGGGCTTGAGGGCGTCATTGAGCACGAGGGCGCCGAGCGGCTGGTCGTCGCGCGTGACGCTGACGAGGGTGCCGGGCTCGGTGGGTGTGGTGGCATGAGCGATCGATCCGACAAAAACGCGAGCGCCGGCGATCGTCGCGGTGACGCCGACTCCCGGCTGATTGGAAAAGGCATCGGGCTCCTGCAGCGTGAGCCCCCGCGAGCGGGCGGCCGACACGATTGCCAGGGCGAGCGGGTGGCTGCTGAATTGCTCCGCACTGGCGGCGATCTGCAGGAGCTGGTCTTCGGAAACCCCGTCAGCGAGGTGCACGCGGGTGACGACCGGTTTGCCTTGCGTGACGGTGCCGGTTTTATCGAGTGCGACCATTTGGATGCGCTCGGCATTCTGGAGGGCGGTGATGTCACGGAACAAAATGCCCAGCTTAGCGCCGCGGCCGGTGCCGACCATGAGGGCGGCCGGCACGGCAAGGCCCAGGGCGCAGGGGCCGGCGATGATCAGTACGCCGCAGACCGCCTGTGCGGTGCGTGCCCAGATGAAGGGGGTGGAAGCGTGGGTCGCGTAGCCGTAAATGATCCAACCGATCCCGGTCAGCAAGGCCAGCGTGAGCACGGACGGGACGAAAATCTCGGCGATCTTGTCGGCGAGCTTCTGGACCGGAGGCTTGGCGTTTTGTGCGGTCTCCACCAGCCGGATGATTTGAGCCAGAGCGGTTTCCGATCCAATGTGCGACACGCGGATGACCAGGGCGCCGTCGCTATTGACGGTGCCGCCGATGACGTCATCGCCGACCGTGCGGGCGACGGGCGTGGGTTCACCGCTCATCATCGATTCGTCGATGCTGGATGTGCCGGAGATGATTTTTCCATCGATGGGCACGCGATCGCCGGGGCGGACGAGGACGAGGTCGCCCTTGGCGAGGGATGCGACGGGGACCTCCTCCTGCGTGGATCGGTCGGCGGAGAGTCGGATGGCGCGATCGGGACTGAGGGCCATCAGGTCGTGGATCGCGCTGCCGGCCCGGGTGCGGGCGCGGGCTTCAAGCCAGTGGCCCAGGCTGATCAGCGCGAGCAGGGCGGTGCCCTCATTAAAATACAGAGGCGGCACCGCTGGCCAGGCGCCGGCGAGGTAGCCCACGAGCGCCACGAGGCTGTAGCCGTACGCGACGGTTGCGCCCATGGAAATGAGCGTGTCCATGTTGCTGGTGAGCCGACGGGCGGCAGCAAACGCGCTGCGGTAAAAGGCGCCGCCGATGAACAGGATGGCGAGCGTCGCGGCGACGAAGGTGGCCCAATCGAGCGGCGCGACGCCGGGATGGGCCGCATGACCGCGGAACGCGTGGGCGAGTTCCAGGGGGAGCCACAGGATCACGCCCAGCACCCCGCGCCACAGCCAGCCGGCGGCCCGCTCATCGTGCGAGGGGGCACGGTACGGCGCATCCGCCTGAACGGGCTCCGTGGGATAGCCGGCGCGCGTGGCGGCTTCGGCGATGCGGTCGGTGGTGACGGCCGCCGGATCGAAGGCGACCGTCGCCTTCCCCAGCGCCAGATTGACGGCCACCTTCTGCACACCGGGCACGGTGCGGATCGCCTTTTCCACATGGGCCACGCAACTGGCGCAGTCCATGCCATTCACGCGAAAATTTAATTCGCAAGCGTCACCGGGTTTTGAAATTTCAGTCGGCATGGGGATGAGAAAATGCAGGATTACTTGGAAAAACGGGACAGGGCTTCGCGCAGCTCTTCGATCAAATGGGAATCTTTCGCTCCGTCGCCCCCCATGCAGTGTTCCACGTGGCCGCTGAGCACCTCGACGCCCACCGCGTGCAGGGCCGATCGGATGGCGGCGATCTGCGTGAGAACGTCGATGCAATACCGGTCGGATTCGACCATCTTCTGCACGCCCGCGACTTGGCCGGCGATGCGACCGAGCCGCTTGCTGGTTTGGCCTCTCAACTGCTCATTCATGACATCCCCAGTATATACCCCCTGGGGGTATATGGAAAGTCAAAAAAAGAACCGCTCGCGGCGGGCGCCGGAGCGGTTGCTTGGCGTTCGGTTGACCGGCCGACGACTACTTGCGGAAGTAGGCGGCATTTTTTTCGATGAACTCTTCCCATTCTGCGGGCAAATCTTCCTGCGGGAAGATGGCGTTCACCGGGCACTCATCCACGCACAGGCCGCAATCGATGCAGGTGTCCGGATCGATATACAGCATGTCGGCTGCTTCGTAGTTCGGGGAATCTTTTGTCGGGTGAATGCAATCGACCGGGCAGACCGCCACGCACGCGGTGTCCTTGGTGCCGATGCAGGGCTGGGCAATAATGTGTGCCATCTTTCAAAAACTCCTATAGCAACGCGTCCAACGGTTCGGGCCGGGCATCTTAGGGACTTTCGTCGTCGTCGACAAATTCGCATGACGCCTTTGGGGTCATACAATGTCAATCTTGAGTTCGATCGAAAGCATCCTGGGTCCTGCCGGATCGATCGCCCGTCGCATGGGCAACACCTACGAAGCGCGGCCGCAGCAGATCGAGATGGCCAGCGCCGTCGATGCCGCCTTGAGCAAAGGGCATCACCTGCTCGTGGAAGCGGGCACGGGCGTGGGCAAGTCGTTCGCCTACCTGTTGCCGGCGATCGACTACGTCCTGCGCACCAAGAAGCGCGTGGTCATCTCCACCCACACCATATCGCTGCAAGAGCAGTTGATGCAAAAGGATATCCCGCTGCTGCAGAGCGTGTATCCCGACGAATTTTCGGCGGTCCTGGTGAAAGGGCGCGGCAACTACCTCTGCCGGCGGCGATTGGATCAGGCGATCACCCGTCAGCACATGTTGTTCGAGCGGCCGGTTCAATTCGAGCAATTGAACGCCATCTACGAATGGGCCGAATCGACCGGCGAAGGGTCGCTGTCGTCGTTGCCATTGACTCCGGAAGCAGGCGTATGGGACCGGGTGAACGCCGAGCAAGGCAACTGCCTGGGGAAAAAATGCACCTATTTCGACAAATGCCATTGGCAGGCGGCAAAACGTCGCATGCAGTCGGGGCAGCTGTTGGTCGTCAATCATGCCCTGTTCTTCAGCGACCTGGCCTTGCGGATGGCGGGCGTGAATTATCTGCCCAAGTATGACGCGGTGATTTTTGACGAAGCCCACACGATCGAAGACGTGGCCGGGCAGCATTTCGGGCTGAAAGTCACCGAGGCGACCGTTCGCTATCAGCTGCGAACGCTTTACGACGTCCGCAAAGGACGCGGCCTGCTCAGCACGCACGGGTCGGCCGCCAACGATGCGATCCTGACGCTGCTCAAGCTCGACGAAGCCTCGACCCAGTTCTTCGACCACATCGCATGGTGGCACGATCATCACGGGCGCAGCAACGGGCGGGTGCATCAGCCGGACGTCGTGCCCAATGAGTTGTCGCCGTTGCTCGATGAATTGGTCCTGCACCTCAAGAGCCTGCTGGTGACGCTGAAGAACGAGGAGGAAATCACCGAGCTGACGACCCTGATCGGCCGGGTGACGGGGCTCAGCGACACGATCCGCGCGATCATTGCCCAATCGGTTGAAAATTGCGTCTATTGGTTTGAGGTGAGCAAGCGCACGCCGCGTCGCGTGAGCCTGCATGCGGCGCCGATCGACGTGGCCGAGGGGTTGAGGCGGGAATTGTTCGGCAAGGTGAGCAGCGTGGTGCTCACGAGCGCGACCCTGGCGACGGCGCCATCGAAGCCGGGCGCGTCGCGGCGGCCCGTGACGACGGATGGCGGTTCTGAATCCGCTCCGAATGCGGCATTCACCTTCATCCGCCGGCGCCTCGGGCTGGGCAAGTGCGAAACGCTGCAGTTGGGGTCGCCATTTGATTACGCCAGCCAGGCCACGCTTTACATCGAAGGCGCGCTGCCCGATCCAAACGAAACCGCCCGCTTCCTGCCGGCGGCGTGTCACAAAATCATTCGCTACCTGGACCAGACGAACGGAGGCGCGTTCGTCCTATTCACGAGCCACAAAATGCTGATGGATGCGGCAAATCTGCTGAAAGATCGCATCGAGGCGATGGGACTTCCGCTGCTTGTTCAAGGGGACGGCACGCCGCGCGGCACGATGCTCGAGCGGTTTCGACAAAGCGACAACTCCGTGCTGTTCGGCACGGCCTCGTTCTGGCAGGGGATCGACGTGCGCGGCGAGCAGCTGCGAAATGTCATCATCGTCAAACTCCCGTTCGCCGTCCCCGATGAACCCCTTGTTGAAGCCAAACTTGAAGCCATCCGACGCGCCGGCGGCAACCCGTTCATGGACCTTTCCGTGCCCGAAGCGGTGATCAAGTTGAAGCAGGGTTTCGGCCGATTGATCCGCTCGAAAGCTGATCGCGGGATCGTCGCCATTCTCGATAATCGCGTGCGCACGAAGGGGTACGGACAGTATTTCCTTGACGCGCTCCCGCCTTGCCGGGTAATCGACGTAAAGTAATCGGGCGGGCAGACTTGACTTCACCGCCACGGTCGCTTCAATACCGCGCACGCGCCGACGTCGTGCCGGCGAATCGTTACCTGCTCCGTGCGTCGTTGGCACGGGGCGAATTTTGATGGAAGCTCTCATGAACGCACTAATCGACTTGACCGTCCCGGCGACGACCGAACGCGACGAACTGCTCACCCTGGCGACGCCGTTCGATCTTGAACTCGCCTCCCTCTTCGCCCCCGAAGCCGCTAAGCGCAAGGCCGACGACGAAGATGAAGCCGAGGAAGACGAAGAGTTCGAAGACGAGGACGAAGAACTCGACGACGAAGAAGAAGACGAAGATTTTGACGACGAAGACGAGGATGATGACGACCTCGACGAAGATGAGGATGAGGAAGACGACGACGAAGAGGACGACGACTACCTCGAAGACGACGGCTTCGACGATGATGACGAAGACGACGACTTCGATGACGATGATTGATCGCCACCGTCGGGCGCCCCGCGACGTGCTGCGGATCCGCTGCGCCGCTTGGACGGGTTAAAGAGACATGTCGCCGCGTCCGCGTTTGATCGCGGACCGGCGTTTTTTTTCGTCCAGTCGGCGAAGCTTCGAGCCATAAGTCGGCTTGGTTTTGCGCCGCCGTTTCGGCTCGGCCATTGCCTGCACGATCATCTGCCGCAGGCGATCTAGGACGATGCTGCGATTCCCCTCCTGCGACCGCGATTCGTCGCCGGCCAAGTGGATCTCATCCCCCTGCGTCAGCTTCGATCCCGCTGCCAGCCGCAAACGGGCTCTGGCGGATTCGGTCATGCCCACGATCGCCCCGACGTTCAGCCACGCCTCGCACCGCGTGCTGGTCTTGTTCACGTGCTGTCCCCCCGGCCCACTCGACCGCGAGTATTGCACCCGCAACGCCGACTCCGGAACCCGCACGCGACCGATCTCGATCACGGCCGGCGGGTGTAGGGCTTGAGGCTCGTCCATTGCCATGTCTTTGCCTTCATCAACCGTCAGCCGGCGTCACACCAACTGATCCAGCCCGCCGAATCCCACGATTTCATGCGAAAAAAACGGCTCCGCATGCCTCGTCCCGATGCGGGCCCCAAAATAGTCGCCCGTCATTTTCACCAGACCGATCAGCTCCGGGCTCATCTGCGTCTCGTATGCCGCCATCGCTTGCAGCTTTTGCTCCATCGTTTCGCTCACGTCGATGCAGAACGTCGGATTGATGTTAAGCCGAAGGTGCGTGCAAAAATAATAGATGATCCGCTTCGGGTGCCACGGCTCGCCGGGGATCGTCGTCTTCGTCAATTTCGCATCAAACCGCGCATCCTCCGCAATTCGCGTCACCGCCACATGATCCGGATGCGCGTCCGTCCCATACGGGATGAACATCACGTTCGGCCGATGGATCCGAATCTGCGCCGCCAACGCGTATCGCGCCTCCAGCGTGTGCTGCACCTGCCGATTCACCAGCCCCAGCGGCGTTCGTTCCACGCCCAAAATCTTCGCCGCTTTCGCCGATTCAATCAGCCGCTGCTCCGGCGATCCCCGCGGCGTCGGTTCGCCGGTCGTCATGTCGATCAGGTGCACCCGGTGCCCCTGATTTTTCAGCTTGGCGATCGTGCCGCCCATGCCCAGTTCCTGATCATCCGGGTGCGGACCAATGACGAGAAATGATGCCATCCCGCAAGTATAGCCGCCCGCATCGCTCGTCATAAGTCGCTAAAAACCCCCGCCGGCCGTTCCTGCCATTTTGTTTTGGCGTTTGGCCCCCAACCCCCGGCCCGGCCATGCGTTCGGCCAATAAAACCCGCGCGCCAGTGCGACGGCCCTTGCCCAGCCCGCCACGTCACTTAGGGCCATCAGGACAAGTGAAACGTGAAGACGTGAAACGGGCCTACTCCGTAAAGGCGTACTGCGTAAGGGGGCCTCATTTTTCACGGGTCCGCTCGTCTGATTCACTCGTCTGGCTAAGTACCCGCCCGTCCACCTTGTCAAAGAGCCGAGCGACTCACCGCCGCTCCCTCACGCATTCTCTTTTACCGCCGGCCCTCCAAAATTGCGGCGGAAATCCCGGCAAAAGGGGGGCGATGGGCGGCGGGTCGGCGACGGTTCGGTTCAGGCGCTTCGGCGGCGGCGCAGGGCCAGCAGGGTTGTGCCGGCGAGCAGCGTCAGTGACGCGGGTTCGGGCACGCTCGCCAGCGATGCCACGGTCAGCACCGCGTTGTTCCCCACCAGGTTCAGCTGATACTGATAATGGGCCGTGTCCGCATCCGCGAAGGTGATTGCCCCGATCGTGTTGCCCGCGGCCGCGCCGTTGATCAGCGTATACAGGCCGCTGGCGTCGTAGGCATGGTTCAGGTCGAGCGTGATGTCGCCCAGCACAAACGTTCCCGTCGATAGCGACACCGCGCTGCTCGCCAGGCTCAGCGTGCTGCCGCTGGCCAGGGTCAGGCCGGTCAGTCCGCCGACGGTGTACCCTTGGGCCACGCCCAACGTCGCCCCGTTGGCGACGCCCACCGCGCCAGCGCCCAGGGCCGCGTTGTCCGCCGCCATGAGCGTGCCCGCCGACACCGTCACGCCGCCGGTAAAAGTATTCGACTTCGCCAGCGTCCACGGTCCCGCGCCCCCCTTGGCCAGCGCCAGCGTGCCGCCGCCATTCTGAATCGTCCCGGTGATTTGCCCATTCCCAGCGCCGTTCAGCGTGAACAGCCGCGTGCCGGTCACCGTCGGGTCCACCTGCAGCGCAACGCCCGGCGTCGCGGGATCGACCGAGCCCGACAACGTCAGCAGCCCCGCGTCCGATTGCGCGATGTAGTTCGAGCCCCCGCGCACCAGGTTGATCGTCCCGCTGAATTCGTTGTTCCCCGCCAGGTTCTGAATGCCCGGCGTAAAGTTGTTCGCCGCCGACGACCCGCGTCCCGCGAATTCGATCGTGTTCGGCACGCTCCGGTTGTCCTGGATCTGGATCGTCGCCGCGTTCGCGTTCCCCTGCAGGTTCAGATACACCGTTCCGCTCGACCCGAACGGGCGCGATCGCGTCACCAACGCCGTGGCGGTGGGGGAGCCGGCCGATCCGATGTATGTGTCGCCGGTGTAGGTGTTGTTGTTGGAGAAGACGACCACGCCCGGGCCGGAAACCGTCAGGTCGCCGTTGCCCGCGATCACGCCGTTGAAGATCAATGAATTCGCCGCCATCTGGTTGCGGAACGTGGTGTTGCTCCACAGTTCCACGCCGGCGTTGATGGTTTGATCGGCGGTGCTGGTGGCGTCGGCCGTCACGCTCACGCTGCCGGTCGTGCTTGCCAACTGAATCGCGTTGGAGGCGCTGCCGATCGTGTACGCGGTCGTGCCGTCGCTTCCCCCTTGAAACAGCATCCCGCCGGTGACGGCAAAGCTGGGCATGCTGATGCTGGCCGTAGCCGCGGTGCCCACCCGGCCAAAGACCGCCGTCTGGTTGCCGTACGTGGGCGCGCCGCTCGTCCAATTGGCGCTGCTGCCAAAGCTGCCCGAGCCGTTCACCTTCCAGCTCGACGGCGCATCGGTCGAGGTGTTCGGATTGTTTTGATAAACGCGGACGTAGTCCACCTTCATCTGGTCGCTGGCGCCGATCGCCCACTGGCTGGTGCTCGGCGTTCCGGGCCAGCCCCCGACTGCGTAGTCGAGGATCATGTACATGTTCACCATCTGCGCAACGGCCGAGCCGGTGTACGACTGCACTTTCGTGCCATCGAGATAAAAGCTCACGCTCGTGTCGCTCACCCAGCTCATGCCGAACGTGTGCCACCCGCTGGTGCCCAGATTCGTGCCGGTCGTCACCACGCCCGCGCCGGCGGCCGCATTGTTGTTCGAATCGGTGTAGTGAAAATTCGTGCTGTACTGGTTATTGGCGTAGCCGCTCGAGCCATTGGTCGTCAGCGGGTATTCCATGATGTCCGCTTCGGGGGGCCAGCCATTATAAAGCCCCCAGAACGCCGGCCAGGAACCGGGCGTGCTCGGCAGATCGATCCGCGCTTCCACGTATCCGCCGTCAAAGTTGTATTTGCCGTACCCGGCAATCGAACCGCTGCTCCAGGTGCTGGAGCCGGTGCGGGTGGCATTCAGCGTGAGCGAGCCGTTGGCGACGCTGACCTGGCTGGCCGACGCGGTCGAGAGGCTGTTGGGCATCGTCCAACCCGGGCTGGCGGCCGACCACTTGGCGGTGTTCAGGCTCGTGCCGTTGAACTCATCCGCAAACACCAGCCGATACGACCCGCTCGGCGGATCGGCCAGCGCCCACGTGCCCGTGCACGCCAACACCGCCGCCGTCACCGCCCCAGACCACTTGCCATCACGATCACGTGCCATCTGCCCGTCCTCAGTCGATGTTCACCGTTGTTAGCTTCAGATGCTCCGCCTGATGCTCTGCTTCATGCTCCGCCGACTCATCTACCCGCCGGGCGATCAGCCATCCCCGTACCGTAACACCAAATCCGCCGGGAATAAACAATTTTTTCGGTAATTTACATTCAAAAGGGCGTGAATTTCCGCCGGGAAACGGGGGTCGGGCGGATTGTGCGGATTCCGGCGGGCTTCGTAAATTACATCCGGCGGCGATGGGGGGTGGCGCGGGGCCAGCGCAGTGGTGCCGAAGCGGGGTGGTCCGCGGGACAAGCGGATGGGGATATGGGGGGGAGCGGGCGATGAGCGCGTCGGATCAGTTCCAGCGCATGTGCTGAATCGCCGCGAGCGAGAAGCGGGTGATGTGGTCGGCGATCTCGTCCAGCCGCTGCTCGTAGGGCGGATCGTTGGGGTGCAGCCGCTCGCTGATGCATCGATTATTGCAATAAAACAGACACTGGCTGATGACGCTGTTGATCAGCAACTTCAGCGGCCGCGGCGCGACGGGATGGCCGATCAGTTCGACCATCAGCGTTTCCAGGTTCTGCACGTAGGGGCGCAGCACCTCCGTGACAAAACGCTGGGTCGCCTCGGTGGGATAACGCGTCTCGTTGGCGATGATCTGGCTGTGCCAGGCCGGCCGCGAAGGGTGCAGCGTGTTGTGCAAAAACCTCTGCACGAACACCGCCAGCCGCTCTTCCGCGCTGGCGGGCTTGTCCCGCAGGTCGAGCGAACGCAAGGCATCCAGCCCCGCGTCGTGCGCCATCTGCACGACGTGGAAATAGAGTTCCTGCTTGTCCGAAAAATGGTAGTTCACCGACGCCACCGACACGCCCGCGCGTTCGGTGATGTCCTTGATCGTCGCGCGCTCAAACCCCTGTTCCGCAAAGACCTCGCCGGCGGCTTCCACGAGCTTTCGCTTCGTTTCCTGCGCGGACGCGGTGTTCTTAATGTTTGCCATGGGCCGATTCAATCAGGGGCTGTACGTCGGTGGTTTCCCAGCCGCCGCCCAGCGCTTTGTAAAGGGCCACCAAGTTCGTCGACACCGTCTGATCGCTCACCGCCAGATCATTTTCGGCCTGGTAGAGCGACTGCTGCGCGGTGAGGACGTTCAAGAAATCGACCACGCCCGCGTCATTCAACTGACGCGCCAAGTCCAGCGCCCGGCGGCTGGCATCGACAGTCCGCTGCAGAGCGATGCGCCGCGCCTGCTCGCGGTCGTAGGCGATCAGCGTGTCTTCCACTTCCGAAAACGCCTGCAGCACCGTCTGCCGATAGGTCAAAAGCGCCTGCTCCTGAACGGCGTCCTGCACGCGGATGTTCGCCAGGATCTGGCCCGCGTCGAACAAGCGCCAGCTCACGCTCGGCCCGATGGAATAAAATACGCTGCCGCTGTTGGGCAGGTTCGTGAACTTGGCGCTGCTGAGCCCGACGGCGCCGTTCAGGCTGAACTTCGGAAACAGGTCCGCCGTCGCCACGCCGATGCTGGCGGTGGCCGCTTCGATCTGCCGCTCCGCCGCGCGGACGTCCGGACGACGCCGCAGCAATTCCGACGGCAACCCCGGCGGCACCGCGGAGGGGCCGGTCGGAATCGTCGGCGGGGTGTTCGTCAGTTCCTGTTCCAGCGACGCCGGCTCCTGATCGAGCAGGATGCTCAATCGATGAATCGACTGCTGAATCTGCGTCTGCAGCGTCGGAATTGCCGACTGCGTCCGCGACAGCAGCGCTTCAGCCTGCGCGACCGTCAAATCCGTCGCCAGGCCGGCCTGCAGCTTGGTGCGCTGAAGGTCCACCGCATCCTGCTGCGACACGACGTTCCGTTGCACGATCAGCATCGTGTGCTG
>JBQCCH010000101.1:0-2307 GCA_051962375.1 Tepidisphaeraceae bacterium | reverse complement strand
CGCGCCGGATCGGATCGCCTCATTCCTGGATTATCAGGCGGCCGTCCAGTTGTACGACACCAATGCCCATCCGGTGAAAGGTTTCGGCACGAACGGCAAGGTCTTGCTGCAGCCGGCATTGAACCGATGGCTCGACACGATGCGTCCCTGGACCAGCGCCGACGGACGCCCCACAACCACGCGACCGTCGGTCCATTTGGTGAACCTTTCGCCGACGATCTCCGGGGGCTACGTGCTCGATGTCTTGTTGCTCGGCGGCGCCGGCCGACTCACGACGCATCGCTCGACCGCCGGAACGCTGCAAACGAGCATCCACGTTCAGCTCGACGCCCGTGGCAATGTCGTGGCGATCAACGCTGCGCCGGCTGCCAGGAAGCTGGCTTACTTTGATCCTTCGCCCGATTCCAGCGTTGGCGTGTTGTTCGCGGGGAAGCAGGCGGTCTCCGTCAGCGCCATCGGCACCGTGCTGGACGCGACGGCCGCAGCAGATGGGACCGTTTATCTGGCGGGCTACGGCCAGGGGTTCGCCGTCGCCGCACTGACGCTCCGCTGAACAATTTGATCCGCCGTGACCGGACCGCCGGCGCGGACTGCCGTGATTCCTCACACCCGATACGGATGCGGCCCGAAGCTGGCGTTGTAGAACGACGCCACGTGTTCGCCGGGCGGGCAGATCTGGTCGATCTCTTTGTGATCCGCTTCGCTCAGCGTCAGATCGGCGGCCTTGAGGTTGTCTTCCAGTTGCTCCATCGTGCGCGGGCCGATGATCGGGCTGGTGATGCCCGGCTTGCTCATGCACCAGGCCAGGGCCAATTGACTCAGCGGCACGCTTTTGGTCTGGGCGAAGGCTTTGAGCTTTTCCACCGTCGCCAGGGCGGCGTCGTTCTTGAGCATGCCCGCCCGCATGTGGTGGGCGTCGCCGAAGCGTGAGTCGGCCGGCGGCGGGGTGGCCTTGCGGTATTTGCCCGTCAGAAACCCGCCCGCCAGCGGGCTCCACGGAATGATGCCGATGCCATACGTCTGGCACGCCGGAATCAGTTCCCGTTCGATCCGCCGATCCAGCAGGTGATAGGGCGGCTGCTCCGTCACGAACCGGTTCAGCCCCAGCTTTTCGCTCGCCCAGAGCGATTCCACCACTTGCCACGCCGCGAACGTGCTCGTGCCGATGTATCGCACCTTCCCCTGGCGGATCAGATCGTCCAGCGCGCGGAGCGTTTCGTCGATCGCGCAATCGGGCTGCGGGCGGTGAATCTGGTACAGGTCGATGTGGTTGACGCCCAGGCGTTTCAGCGAGGCTTCGCACTGCTCCATGATGCCGTACCGCGAATTGCCCCAGCCGGCGGGGTGAAGCTTGTCGTCCTTGTGCATGTTGCCGTGCACCTTGGTCGCCAGAAAGATCCGATCGCGGTGCCCGTTGCGCTTCAGCGCCTGGCCAGTGACTTCCTCGGATTTGCCGTCGTTGTAGACGTTGGCCGTATCCAGGATGTTGATGCCCGCGTCGATCGCGCGGTCGATGATGGCATACGAATCCTCGGGCGACGTCCGCCCGCAGAACATCATGCAGCCAAGGGTCAACGGACTGACACGAACACCAGTGCGGCCGAGATAGCGAAGGGTCATGGGCATGAGCAAAGCGTAGGTCGCCCCGCACACCAGGGCAATCCGACGGACGAATTCCGCGATCCGATCGCCGACCGCGCGACGCCATTTTCCCGCGCCGGCCATCTGACATCCCCCGAGGGTGCGGATACATTGGCGAACATGATCGAGCCCAAAGAGTTCGCCCGCCGCCGGCAGGAATTGTCGAAAGACATCGGTAAGTCTGTGGCGCTGGTCTTTGCCGGTGAGAACGGCGGCCATGGGAAGTTTCAGGCGGACGCGAATTTCAAATACCTCACCGGCATCGAGACTGAGCCGGGCGCGGTGCTGATGCTCGATCCTTCGAACGAGATCGCTGACCGGCGGGTCGTGCTTTTCTTGAAGCCGATGAACAACGAGGCCGAGCGGTGGGACGGCTACCGTCCGCCGATCAATGCGGCCCTGAAAGAAGCGACCGGCATCAAGACGATCCTGCGCACCAGCGCGCTGCCGGCCAGTGCGACGGCGGCGCTGCGGCGGACGAAGCAGGCGGCCTGCGTGATGCCCTTTGCGGTTTATCCCGCGCCGGCGTCCGCCGACCTGAACGTCTTCCAGCAGGTGGCGGCCCGCGTGCCGGGCGTTCGCATCGACGACAAAACCACGCTCCTGAACAACCAGCGCGCGATCAAATCGCCGGCCGAGATCAAGCTGATCGAGCAGGCCGCCCGC
>JBQCCH010000100.1:0-2514 GCA_051962375.1 Tepidisphaeraceae bacterium | reverse complement strand
CGCCAGCTGTTGCTCGAGCGAATCGCCAACCTCCGGCTTGGCGGCGGGCGGCGCGGGAGGGATCGCGGCCGGCGGCTGCTGGGCGATGATGCCGGTGTTGGCGGCAGCGATCGGCTCAATCGCCGGCGCGGGGGCCGACGCCTCCACCGGCGCAGGCGGCAGCGTCGTGATCGGTGCGGGAGGCGTGGCGATGCTCGAATCCTTCTTCGTTCCTCCCACGATCGCGGGTGCTTTCGCCGGCGCGGGCTCGATCTGCGGAATGGAAGGGGGCGGTACCGTCGGCGGCGCTGCGGTGGTTGCGGCGGCTTCCGCAGGGGCTTTCTCCTGCGGAACGGGCGGCGTGCTCGATTTGGGCTCGACGATCGTCAATCCCCGGTCCTGCGCGTCCGATTGCGCGCGAGCCGCCAGCAGTTCGTCGATCGCTTTCGCCTGCTGCTCGGCCTGTCGGGCGGCCGCGTCCGCGCGCGGATTCGTCGACACCGCCGGCGCGGGCGCTGCAGTGGGCGCCGCCTTCACCGCCGCCGGCTCGGCCGTCGGTGCAGCCGACTGAGGCGCCTGGCACCCGGCAATCGTCAATGCCAGGGCCGCCGATGAATAGATATGCTTGATCAACCGTTCATGCGCCATGCGGGGTCCATCCCTTGAATTGGCGCGGATTGTAAAGAGCGAAGGGAAATCCGGAAAGTCGAATCCTCCGCCGCCCCGCCGCGCGTGGGGGCGGGCTTGACTTCGAACGGCGAATCTCGACATTCGGTTACGGAGACCTCCCATGATCCAACTCGCCGCCTTCGCTGATGAAATCGATCCCAGTCTCGACGTGCAAATCAAGCACTGCCAACTCAACGGCGTGACGCACTTTGAGCTTCGCTCCGTCGATAAGGTCAATGTCCTCGACTTTACCGCCGCCCAGCGAGACGAAATCCGTCGCAAGCTCAATGACGCCGGCCTGAAAGTCGCGGCGATCGGTTCGCCCATCGGAAAGGTCGCGATCGATCGCCCCTGGCAGGAACATTTCGATCGCTTCAAAATCGCGGTCGACTTGGCACAATTCTTCAGCGCCCCGCTCATCCGCGTTTTCAGCTATTACCCCGCCGGCGGCGAAGGAAAAGGCCCGATCGAGCCGCACCGCGACGAAATCATCAAGCGCTTCCAGGCCAAGGTCGATTACATCAAGTCGCTGCCCGTCACGCTGGTGCACGAAAACGAAAAAGGCATCTTCGGCGAAAAAGGCAAGCAGTGCGTGGACCTGATGCAGGCGATCAACTCGCCGAAGCTGCGGACCGCGTTCGATTTTGCCAACTTCGTGCAGGCGAAGGAAAAGCCGATCGACAATTGGCCCGGTCTGAAGCCCTATACGACGCACATTCACATCAAGGACGCCCTGCTCAGCAACGGCCAGGTCGTGCCCGCCGGCCAGGGGGATGGCGATGTCGAAGCGATCCTCGCCGATGCGAAGCAAAGCGGCTACAGCGGCTTCCTCACGCTCGAACCCCATCTCAAAGTCGCCGGCCACAGCCATGGCGAAACCGGCCCGGAACTGTTCAAGACGGCGGTCGACGCCTTGAAGAAAATCTTGAACAAACTCGACTGGAAGGTCGGCGAATAAAGTCACATGATGCGCTGGCGAATCGACACGCGACAGCTGGATCACCTGCGGCTGTCGTTTGGCCTGTTGCTGCCGGCGGTCGCGGGGCTCGCGTTTTTCGGCCTGCGCGTCCTGGGCGTGTGGGGCCTGATCATCAGCGGCGCCCTCGTCGCGCGATTGGTCCTGAAACGCTTCCGGACCTGGCGTGATCCGCCGACAGTTTCATCGCTGATCATCGACGCCCTGCTGCTGGGCATGTTCTTCCCGGCCACCCTTTACGACCCCCGGCTGGAATCATTCGGCATCCCGCCCGACGCCCAGTGGCCCGCATTGCTCGGCATGGGCGTGCTTCTCGCTGTGCTGGCCTGGGCGGCAAGCGCTCAACGCCAATTCCGCTTTCATCCCGTCGCGTTGGCCGTCGCGCTGCTGGCCCTGGCGTCCAGCCCGCTGTGCCAATCCGATCGAGTGCTGACGCCGCGGCACCTGTTCGGCGATGTGCTCGATGAGCGCGCCGAGCCACGCTCCACCGCGTCCGCCGAACCCTGGCTTGCCAGCTCGCCCGATCCCAAATCACGCGTTTTTGTCGTCGCCCCCGCCCTGCAGCGATTGAGCGATTATCTCGGCGGCGTTCCATTGGCGGGCGCGGCGAACGAGACCATGTCGCGCCTCGTGTCCGACGACCTGCCCCCGCTGGAAGACCTCGTGATCGGCGGCCATCCCCGACGGATCGGCTGCGCCAGCGCGATCGCGCTGCTGATCGGCGGCCTGTTCCTGATTTACCGCGGGTATGTCGCCTGGCGGGTGCCGGTGCTGGCGCTGGCTGCGATCTATTTCACCTTGGCGGTGCTTCCCGCTCCGGTGGTCGTCGGGCCCGAGTCGATTCAGCGCGTCTGGCTCCCCCTGCACGACCCGCGCGTCGGCATCGCGCT
>JBQCCH010000099.1:0-2099 GCA_051962375.1 Tepidisphaeraceae bacterium | reverse complement strand
CAGGCTGACCGTCCGATCTATGTTCGTTCGAGCGACGGCGCCCGGCACTTGTGCCAACTGGAAGACGGCGACGGGCCCGTGACGCTGAAAGTCGGCATCTCGTACACGTCCATCCAAGCGGCCCGCGCGGGATCAGGCCGCCATCGCGATAGATATCAAAAAAGCAGCGACAGAATTCGCTGACGATCTCGGGATACGCCAGCGACCAGAGCGGCGTGATCGACCATTGCGCTCCCCAGAACGCGTCAGAATTAAAGTGTCGATACCTTGGCTTTCCGTTTTCATCGAGTGGGATTTGTCCGATGCGCGGGGCGGGCCCGGTGTTGTCGATGTAGGTGCCGGCCGCATCACTGGTCGTTCGGCGTCCCAGCAGGGCAAAATACAGATCGGTATAGAATCGAGCCCGACGATCGGCATTGCCGCTAACCTCGATGCGCCGCAACATGTCGTTCCACTCGGCACGCGCGGCTTCTCGAACCGTGTCGAAATCCACGTCCGCGGCTTCAGCAGCCAGATTCGCGCGGGCCGCTTGGATGGACGTGTACGAGATGCCGACTTTCAGCGTCACGGGCCCGTCGCCGTCTTCCAGTTGGCACAAGTGCCGGGCGCCGTCGCTCGAACGAACATAGATCGGACGGTCAGCCTGGATCGCGAAATAAACCCGCAGCGGCTTTGGACGGCGGACCGTGGGCTTGTTGTCCACGAACCCGGCAAACTGACGCCCCCCGTCGGAATACAGGCCCGACTCGCCCATGTCGCTGGGGCCCAGCGTCGAGGCCAGGTCGATCACCAAGCGTCGATCGACCGTTGCCGGGAAGTGATACCGATGCACTCCCACCCGGCTTGTGGCGCTGAGTTCCACGTCGATTCCATATCGATCCAGTCGCAACCGGTGGTAGCCGGGCTTGACGACTTCGGTCTCGTGCGAGAACGGCGACGCCCACCCCGTCGGGCCGGCCGCCAGATTGACCTCGCCGACCACCGGCATCACCAACAGCGCGCCGATTTGCCATTCATGCAGATGACTGATGCCCACCGTGCGTGCGTCGCCGTACCGATAGCCGCAGCCCCAGTCGCCGTCGATGCGCGTATCAGGGCTGACGTTCACCATCCCAAAGGGCCGACACGCGGACGAGAAAGCAATCCAACGTGTTTGCGTGGTCCCGAGCCGCGGCTCGACCCATTCGGTGAGATCTTCCATGGCTCCCATCGTAGGTCACCGCTCGATCTCTCGCGAGTACAGTCATTCAGGTCGCACGCGGTGATAAACGCCGAAGGTTTCTTCGCCCACTTCACTCAACGGAATGAGTTCAACAGGTTTCCCGGCGGCCAAGGACATATCGCCGGTGGTGGAATTTGCATCGATGCGGACATGGGCGATGGCTTCTTCCGCAGAAGCGGCCGGAATTTCGATTGCCTCTTCGCTCAGCGCCGCCAACACATGCGGCCCCGCCAGAAAGGAAATCAGCGTCGGATCATCGGGCATAGTCTCGACACCCAACGTCAAGGGGAACTGCAAGGCAACGACATCGCCGGATTCCCACGTACGAGCGATCGAAAGATAGCGCCCCTCCCCCGCCGTCACAGATCGGCCGTTCAGCGTGGCAGACGCATTGGCCTGGCACCAGGAAGGAATGCGGATTTTCAGCGTAAATACCGTCGGGGTGTCGCACGCGATGGAGAGCGAGGCCGAGCCATCAAACGGATAAGCCGCCGACTGCGTAACGCGCACGCCCCGCCACCGCACTTCGGCAGCGACGGGGAGATTGACGATCAACGCATCGTCGGCCTGGTAAAAAATGCCGGCCGCGAGCCTGCTGAAGGCTTCGATCGATGAGCCATAGCAGCACCAGAACGCATCGTGTGAATGTCCGAACACTTTGCGACTGCAACTGCCCAGCGGGTGATCGTACAGGTAGCCCCCAAGCTCCGACCGATTCTGCATGGCAAGCACATGATTGAAGTAGCCGCGCTCGAAGAAATCCGCATAGATGGCGTCACCCGTCCATCGATAGAGCGTATCGGTCAATCGCAGCATGTTGTGCGTGACGCAGCTTTCGTTGATCTTCGGCGTGAGCGTCATCGCGAGGCGAAACGCT
>JBQCCH010000098.1:0-10534 GCA_051962375.1 Tepidisphaeraceae bacterium | reverse complement strand
GAGCCGTCAGCGCCCAGCGTCTTGGTGCCCAGGACCGTGTCGCCGGCCATGAACGTGATCGTGCCGGTCGGCACGCCCGAACTGCGCGACACCACCGCGGCCGCGATCGACACTTCCGCGCCGGCGGCCGAAGTTTTGCCGTAGACCTTGATCAGCGTGGCCGTCGGCTTCGTCGCCGCCAGCGTCTGAATCGGCGAAATAACCGGATCCGACGACACGACCGTCCCCAGCGACGCCGGGCTCGCCGACAGCAGCGAGCGCGACTCCAACTGATCCATCAGGAACCGCCCGTGCGTGCTCGAACGCTTGGCCCCGAATCCCATCCGTTGATACACGTCACGTAGACCCATCGAATTGCTCCTGCGAATAAAAAAGGACTTGAAGAGGCGTCCATCGTATCAGAGTCGCCGCCACCCGAAAACGGCTACGCCGCCGGGCCATTTTGAACGATCCGCCTCAAAACGCCAAGCTTCCCTCGGCCGATGCTCGATCGCGGCTTCGCTTTGGCCGGGCGGACGCGTAGACTTGGCCAATCTCCATGCGCAAAAGCTTCTACATCCTGGACGGCCACGCCCACATTTACCGTGCGTTTTTCGCACCGTTCCGCGACCTCACCGCGCCCAACGGCGAACCCACCAAGGCCACCTTCGTCTTCACCCAGATGCTGCTCAACCTGATCGAGCAGCGCAAGCCCGATTACCTGGCCATGGTGATCGACTCCGGCGACGAGACCGTCTTCCGCAAAGAAATCTTCCCCGAATACAAGGCCAACCGCCAAAGCCCGCCCCCGGAGTTCGCCCCGCAGGAAGAACGCATCCTCCGCATCGTTAAAGATGCCGGCATCCCCATCTTCGAAAAACCCGGCTTTGAGGCCGACGACCTGATCGCCACCATCGCCTCCCAGCTCTGCCGCGACGACATCGAAGTTTTCATCGTCAGCAAAGACAAGGACCTGCGCCAGCTGCTGAATGAATGCATCCATATGTATGACGTGCAGGCCGACCAGGTGATCGATATCCCGCGCATGATCGAAAAGCAGGGATACGGCCCCGATCAGGCGATCGACGTGCAAACCCTCATGGGCGATGCGATCGACAATGTCCCCGGCATCCCGGGCGTGGGAGAAAAAACTGCCGTCAAGCTGCTGAAGGATTACGGCTCCGTCGAAGGCATCCTGCAAAATGTCGAAAAGCTCACGCCCAAAATGCGCGAGAACTTCAAAGCCCACGGCGACAAGCTTCCCACCAGCCGCGCGCTGGTCACTCTCAAACGCGATGTGCCCTTTGATTGGTCGATCGAACAGTGCGAATACAAGGGCCTGAATGTCGAAGGGATGAAAAAGCACCTGGTGGAGCTGAATTTTCGAGCCCTGGCGTCAAAGCTCGACGCGATGACGCGCTCAAGCCAGCCGGCCCCGACTTTCACCGGCGGCCTGTTCGATCAACCCGCCGATCAACCCGCCGACGCCACGCCCGATGGCATCGTGCATGCCACCAGCGAAGGACTCGACTACACGCTCGTCAACACGCCCGAACGTTTCGCCGAATTCGTCGCGGCCCTGAAAGCGCAGCCGGTGTTTGCTTTCGATACCGAAACCGATTCGCTCCGTGCCACGCAGGCCAACCTCGTCGGCCTGAGTTTCAGCTGGACGCCCGGCACCGGCTATTACCTGCCATTGCGCGGTCCGAAAGATGCGATTGTCCTCGACGAACGCCAGGTCTTCGACGCCATCGGCCCGATCCTCGAAGATCCCGCCGTCGGCAAAGTGGGGCACAACATCAAGTACGACGCCCTGACCCTGCGGCAGGCGGGGATCCGGCTTCGCGGCGTGCGGATGGACACCATGGTGGCCGCCTTCCTCATCGATGCCTCACGCCTGCAATACGGCATCGACAAACTCGCCCTTGATCTGCTGAAATTCAAGAAAATCCCCACCTCCGACCTGCTCGGCACGGGAAAAAATCAGATCACTATGGATCGGGTCGAACTTCCGCTCATCACCCGATACGCCGCCGAGGATGTCGACATTTGCTGGCGGCTTTACGAACTGCTCAGCGCCAAGCTCGATGCCGTGCCCGCGTTGCGGCAATTGCATGACCAGATTGAAGTGCCCCTGATCGACGTGCTGACCGATATGGAACACGCCGGCATCGCCATCGACCCGGCGGTGCTGCGGGAGCAGTCGGTGGCGCTGGGCGAACGCATCGACACCCTGCGCGAGCAAATCTTCGACGCCGCCGGCATGCCGTTCAATGTCGATTCGCCCAAACAGCTCGGCGACGTGCTGTTCAACAAGCTGCAGCTCAAATCCGTCAAAAAAACAAAGACCGGCCACAGCACCGACATCGAGGTCCTTGAGCGGCTCGCGCAGGTGCACCCGGTACCCAAGCTGGTGCTGGAGTATCGCTCGCTAGTGAAGCTCAAGGGAACCTACCTGGACGCCCTGACCGATCATCAAAGCCCGCGCGACGGGCGCATCCACACGAGCTTCAATCAAACCGGCGCGGCCACCGGGCGGTTGTCGTCGAGTGATCCGAATCTGCAGAACATCCCGATCCGCACCGACGAAGGCCGCCGCATTCGCCTGGCGTTTGTGCCCGCCGACCCTCAGGAAAACGTGCTGCTGACGGCCGACTATTCTCAGATCGAGCTGCGCATGCTCGCCCACCTCTCTGAAGAGCCGGCCTTGATGCAGGCATTTCATGAAGGAATCGACGTTCACACCACCGTGGCCGCCGAGGTGTTCGGCGTGCCGATCGATCAGGTCAATCGCGACCAGCGCAATCAGGCGAAGATCGTCAACTTCGGGATCATCTACGGCGTGACCGCCCACGGTCTGGTGCGACGGATCGACGGCCTGAACTTTACATCGGCCACGGAGCTGATCGCGGCGTACAACAAGCGGTTCCCGCGCATTCAGACGTTCATGAACGAATGCGTCGAAAAAGCCCGAAAAGGCGGCTACGTCGAAACCATCACCGGCCGGCGTCGCCCGATCTTTGACATTCAGTCCGGCGTCATCGCCCAGCGCAACGCCGCCGAGCGGGCAGCGATCAACAGCGTCGTTCAAGGGTCGGCCGCCGACCTGATCAAGATCGCCATGGTCAATATCGCCCGCGCCATCGCCGCTCAGACCCGCCGGCTCGACATGCTGCTGCAGGTGCACGACGAACTGGTCTTTGAAACGCCCGCCGCCGAAGCCGAAGCGCAGGCGGCCTTCGTGCGTGAGCACATGACCGCGGCCATGACGCTGAAAGTGCCGCTCGATGTCGAAGTCGGCTGGGGCAAAAACTGGCAGGAAGTGAAGGACTAATCGCCATGGAACTGGAAGAACCCACCGGCACTTTCAGGCCCCTGCAGGACAAGCGGATGCCCGTGCCCGAGCCGCCGCCGGTTCGGCTGCTCGCGATCGACGACATCCGGCTCGACACCCTCGCCGCCCGCGAGAGCGACCTGCACGCTTTCTACGTCGGCCTGCTCAAATTCGAGCGCGACACGAAGGACCAGACGTGCATCGCCTTCAAGGCCGAGCGCTTCCGCGTCTGCTTCGACATTGTCGAACTGCCGCCGACGCGCGACGACTACCGTGCCGTGCAGGTGGAGATTCCGCACTTCGCCGATTTCATTGAAGCGCTGCACGAGCGGCAGATCGATTTCGAATGGCAGAAGGGCGTTTTGCCGGGGATTGAGCTGGCCTTCCTGCAAGACCCGGCCGGCTACTGGGTGAGCGTCGGCCCGATCCGCAAAGTGATGTGATCGGACCGGCTGATGCTCCCGCTGGATGCCGGGCGATTTTGGCGTAACATTTGCGGCTCGTGTATTGCGGGAAGCCTATCATCGGCGTCGTCGGCGGCATCGGGTCGGGCAAAAGCTTCATCGCCCGGTGCTTCGGCGAACTTGGCGCGTGCGTCATCGATTCCGATGCACTGGTTCACCAGGTGTATACGCAACCCGACGTCCGCCAAATCCTGAAAGATTGGTGGGGCGATGCCGTCTTCAATGCGGATGGCAGCGTAAATCGCCGGGCCATCGCAGCGCGGGTTTTTACCGATGCGTCGGCCCTGCGTCGATTGGAGGAACTGGTCCATCCGCTGGTGAACCAGGCCCGGGATCGGCTCATGCAAGCGGCGGCGTCGGAGCCGGCAGTGACGGCGTTCGTCTGGGATACGCCGCTCCTGCTCGAAACCGGCGCGCAAGACCGGTGTGACGCAGTGGTTTTCGTCGATGTCCCGGAAGAAATCCGGCTGCAACGGGTGGCTGCCCGGGGATGGGACGCCGACGAACTCCGGCGGCGAGAAAAATTGCAAATGGCACTGGACAAAAAGCGTTTGCTATCCCAATATGTAGTGAGCAACGCCGCTGACGCGGATTCTGCTAGACTTCTAGTTCGAAACCTATTCGCCCAGATAAATGCCTCGCTCTCCCGCCTGCCGAATCCCGGCAAGCCGTGAGCGGCGAATATTCGGAGCCGATAGGCGAACCCTGATCAAGCGATTCTCACAACGTCTTTGGCGGACGCCGATTTGAGAAGGCCGATGAAAGTTGGCGAGGAGTCAGGCCATCCTGAGGATGTAGCGTATCGAATCAAGACCTGATGCTGAGCGGCTGGATTCGAAAATGGATTCCGTCGACTCGAAGCGGCTGGATCGGCGTTCAATGGCTCGGAGTTATAGAGCTCGGCTTACAGAGATACGAGTGAAAAGCAGACGCTTGCCGACCAAGGCAGGCCGCCAGAATTTCCACCTGATATCCCTACGACAGTGTTGCCTCGGCCGTGTGTAGCGGCGGCGACTCGGCGTGCGACCTCGCTCGGCCGATTCGCGAATTTCCAAGTGTTTCTTGAATGATCGCACCGTTTTGATTGAGCCAGTTTGATCGGGCATCCCTCGCCCTTCGTGCGACAGGGAAATCCCCGAATCCCCACCCACCGAAAGTTATTCCACTCACCGGAGAGAACCCCCATGGCCCGCATTGCACGCACCCGCCGTTCGCAACCCCAACCCGAAGAAGCCCAGCAAGACCTGCTGACCGCCGGCACCGCCGTCGCCGAAGCCCCGGCCCCCGCGCCGGTCGAAGAAAAGCCCGCCCGCGTCGAAGCCCCGGCCCGCGTCGAAGCGCCGGCGCCCGCCCTCAGCACCGGTGAGGATGTCGCCTCCATTGATGCCGACACCAACGCGAAATACGAATCCGTCAAGCAGCAGAAGCTCTACATCAAAGACCTGCAGCAGATGGAAGTGACCGGCCTGCACAAGATCGCGCAGGAAGAAGGCATCCAGGACTACATCGGCCTGAAAAAGCAGGACCTGATCTTCCAAATCCTCCGCAGCCGTGTCCGCCAGAACGGCATGATGTTCGGTGAGGGCGTGCTCGAAATCCTCCCCGACGGCTTCGGCTTCCTCCGCAGCCCCGAGTACAACTACCTGCCGTGCCCGGATGACATCTACATCTCGCCGTCGCAGATCCGCCGGTTCGGCCTGCGGAACGGCCACGTGGTGCAGGGCCAAATCCGCCCGCCGAAAGAATCCGAGCGGTACTTCGCGCTCCTGCGCGTCGAAGCCATCAACGGCGAAGACCCCGAACGCATCACCGAAATCACGAACTTTGAAGACCTGACGCCGATCCACCCGCAGAAGCGCCTCGTGCTCGAGCGGCCGGACGAGCCGAAGGAATTGAATACGCGCATCGTCGATCTGGTCACGCCCGTCGGCAAGGGCCAGCGCATGCTGATCGTCGCGCCGCCGCGCACCGGCAAGACGGTGCTGATGCAGAAGATCGCCAACAGCATCAGCAAGAATCACCCGGAAGTGATGCTCCTGATCCTGTTGATCGACGAGCGACCCGAAGAAGTGACCGACATGAAGCGCAACACCAGCGCGGAAGTCGTCAGCAGCACGTTCGACGAGCCCGCCAGCCGCCACGTGCAGGTCGCCGAAATGGTCATGGAAAAGGCCAAGCGCTTCGTCGAATTCGGCAAAGACGTGGTGATCCTGCTCGATTCGATCACGCGTCTGGCTCGTGCGTACAACACCGAAGTGCCGCACTCCGGCAAGATCCTGACCGGCGGTGTCGACGCCAATGCGTTGCAAAAGCCCAAGCGCTTCTTCGGCGCCGCCCGCGCGATCGAAGACGGCGGCTCGCTGACGATCCTGTCGACCGCGCTGGTCGATACCGGCAGCAAGATGGACGAAGTGATCTTCGAAGAATTCAAGGGCACCGGTAATGCCGAACTGCACCTGGATCGCCGCCTCGTCGACAAGCGCGTGTACCCGGCCATCGACATCAACGCGTCGGGCACCCGCCGCGAAGAATTGCTGCTGGACAAGAAGGAAATGGAACTGGTTTACCGTCTCCGCCGCGTGTTGAGCGACATGAACCCCGTCGAAGGCGTCGAACTGCTCAAAGGCCGTCTGGAAAAGGTGCCGAGCAATGCTCAGTTCCTCATGCAGATGAACCTCGACTGATCGATCCGCGAATCTTCGATCATCGCTTCAACCCATTCGCATCAAACCTCAAAGCCCGCGGTTCTGCCGCGGGCTTTGCTATTGCGCCGCTGTACTGACGCTCCAGGCGCCGGCAATTCATTTTCGGAGCGGCTCTGGCTATCATCCGCTCGCCAGATGTCAGCGGTCGCTACATCTTCAGACGATCTCGCCCTGATGCGGCGCATCGCCGAACGCGATTCGGCCGCCATGCGGACGCTCTACGACCGCCACGCCGGGCTGGTGTACGCCATCGCGCTGAAAATGCTCAAGAACCGCGACGATGCCGAAGAACTCGTCGCCGACGTGTACTGGGAACTTTGGGACAAAGCCTCGCGTTATGACCAAACCCGCTCGGCCCCGTCGACGTACATCGTCACATTGGCGCGGAGTCGGGCGATCGATCGGCTGCGACGGCGCGCCGGCAAGGGAATGGTCTCGCTCGATGCCAGCACGGCGCCTCAAAGCCCCTCGGCGGAGCCGAATCCGTTGCAGGTTTCTGAATTCTCTGAACAAGCGCAACTGGTGCGCCAAGCGTTGGCGGAACTGGAGCCGAATCAACGCGAGGCGATCGAAAGCGCCTATTACGACGGGTTGTCGCAGAGTGAAATCGCCGACAAACTGCACAAGCCGCTTGGCACCATCAAAACGTACATTCGCCAAGGCCTCATCCGGCTGAGGGAGACCTTACGTAAAACCGATAGAGACGTGTCGTGACCCAGCAGGAGCTTGACGAAATTTTCTTGATTTACGCCACCGGCGCCGCCGATGCCGCGGAGTCCGCGCAGGCGGAAGCGCTGCTCGCCAGCGGTGCGCCGCAGGCCCAGGCGGCTTATGCCGAAGCCCTGGCCGTGGTGAATGCCTTGCCGCTGGCTCTGGATCGCGTCGAACCCCCGGCCGGCCTGCGCGACCGCGTGATGGCCCGCATCGGCGAATCCGCCCACGCCGCCCCGGCTTCACTGCCGATTCGCCCGCGGCCCATCTGGCCCGCGTACACGGCCACCGCACTGGCGGCCTGCCTCGCCATCGCGCTGACGGCCTCCCTCGTCTCGTTGCGACACGCAAAAGACCGCACACGCACGCTGCTCAGCGAAGTGCAATCCGCCCGCACCGAACTGGACCGCACGCAGACGTCGCTGCAGATGTCCGACGCCCAGTTGGCCTCGGCAAGGTCCTCCATGGATCAGCTTAAATCGCGGCTGGCGCGGGCGACGCGAACCATCAACGATGCCCGTTCTGTCCTGCGGTCGCCCACGGTGAGCCTGGCCAGCATGGAAGAAAAGCCTGCCGGTCACGGGTACGGGCGGGTCTTGTATTGCTCCGAGACGCGGCAATACCAGGTGATGGTCTTTGACATGAAGCCGCCCCCGCCGGGCAAAGTGTACGAATTGTGGCTGATCACGCCCGATAACAAGAAACTCCCGGCCGGCACCTTCACGCTCGACCAGACTGGCAGCGGCACGGTGATGGCGCACGCACCGCAGGGCGTGAAAGTTTCGCTCGCGGCCCTGACCGACGAGCCGGAAGGGGGCGTCGATGTTCCCACCGGCACGGTTCAGTTGTCCGGCGCGCTGCAGGCCAGCCCGCTGACCGCGCCGCATTAATCCGCTTGCCGCAAATCGCAGGCATCGCGTCGTCGCTAAGGTCACCCCCCATTTGTTCCGATGACTGGAAGGAGTGCCCGCGGCGCTCGCCTTATGCCGGCGTCCCTCACGCAGATTCTCGCCTCGGCCATCGATCGCAATACCGCGGCCACCGTCCTGCTGCCATCGGCTACTGCCGCGCAGACGTTCCGGTCCCGCCTGCTCCGCCACGAAGCGGGCACGCTGTGGATGGAATCCATCGACGGGCAATCGGCCGCGTTGGATGCCCTCATCGCCACCGCCGAACCGATCAAGATTGAATTGCTCGCCCAGGGCCACAAGCTGGAATTCGCCACGCCGCTGACGCATCGGCATGACGCGTTGCCGCTGAATGACACGCAGCGGGTCGCCGCGATGGGCCTGAAGTATCCGGAGCATATCCAAGCCATCCAGCGGCGACACGATTATCGCGTCCCCGTGCCGGGCCAAAGCGAGGCGAACTTCCGCTTCTGGCTGATCGGCCCGAATTCGCCGCTGGGTGCGGCGCCCGATGACGCGATGGAATTGAAGATCGACGTCCGCGACTTCAGCGCCGGCGGGATTGGCGGCATCTGGAAACACCGCAAAACCGGCCCCTCCAGCGTGGTGGCGGGGCAGCGGCTGCGCGTACTTGCGGCCCGGGGCGGCGAAGCATTGCTGCTCGACAGCCGCCTGTCGTTCACCGTCTCCACCGACGGCGACGACCGCCGACACATCGGCCTGCAGTTCGTCTTTGATCTCAACGACTTTGCCGAACGCCAGAAGCTGGCGAAGCTCGCCCATTTCGTCGGCGCGCTCGAGCGCGACCAATTGCGCCGGCTCAAAGTCGCACGCTGATGCCGCGCGTCGCACTCCCGCCCACCAACACCAAGACCGGCGGGCGCCCTTGTCGGACGAGCCGCCGGTCTTGAAGCCGGTCTCGAAGCCAGTTTCGAAGTTCGTGAGGACGTTCAGCGAGCGTATTCAACGCTTCGCACTTCACGCAGCACGGTGATCTTGATTTCGCCCGGGTAGGTGAGCGTGGCTTCGATCTTTTTGCCGATGTCGCGCGCCAGTTTCGCGCTGAGGCGATCGTCCAGCAGCTTGGCGTCGGCGATGACGCGCACTTCGCGGCCGGCCTGGATCGCGTACGCCTGCCGCACGCCGTCGAAACCCGTGCACACTTCTTCCAGATCCTGCAGCCGCTTGATGTACCGTTCGAGCGATTCGCGCCGCGCCCCCGGCCGGCTGGCGCTCATGGCATCGGCGGCCATGACCAGCGGCGTGTAGGGCGTGGTCGGTTGCACGTCGCCGTGGTGGCCCCATGCGGCATTGAGGACGGCCTCGGGTTCGTTGAACTTTTTCAGGAACTCCATCCCGATCAGCGGGTGGCCGCCTTCCTGCTCGTGGTCCATCGCCTTGCCGATGTCATGCAACAGGCCCGCCCGACGCGCCAACTCACCGTTCAGGCCCAGTTCCTCTGCCATCATCTGCGCGAGATAGGCCACCTCCAGCGAGTGCTTCAGCACGTTCTGGCCGTAGCTCGTGCGGAAGCTCAATCGCCCCAGCAGCGGCAGAATCGGGCGCGGCAGGTTCGGCAGGTGCGCCTCTTCCACCGCCGCCTTGCCGACTTTGACCAGGTTTTCTTCCATCTCCTGCGTCACCAGCGCCACGACTTCTTCAATGCGGGCCGGGTGAATGCGCCCGTCCTGCACGAGGCGCTCCAGGCTGATGCGGGCGATCTCCCGCCGCACCGGATCAAAGCAGCTCACCACTACGATGCCCGGCGTGTCGTCGATGATCACGTCCACGCCCGTCGTCTTTTCAAACGCACGGATGTTGCGCCCCTCGCGACCGATGACGCGGCCTTTCATGGCGTCGTCGGCGATCGTCACGCTGCTGACTGTATGATCCGCCGTCTGTTCCGCGGCGTAACGTTGGATCGATTGCAGAATGATCTGCCGAGCCTTGTCGCGGCCTTCTTCCTCGGCCTGGCGGACGTACTTCTGCACGATCAGCCCGATCTCCCCGCGGCACTCGTTTTCGATCCGCCCCAGCAGCATTTCCTTCGCCTGATCGGCGCTCAGGTTGGTGATGCTCAACAGCCGCTCCCGCTCCTCTTTCAGCAGCCGGTCCATCTCCTGCTCGTCGGCGGCTAGTTTCTTGGATTGCTTGCTGAGTTTGGCTTCCAGGTCGTCGAGGTTTCGCTCCTTCACGGTCAACGTGTCGAGCTTTCGATCGATCGTCGATTCCCGCTTGTCGAGCCGGGCTTCATGTTCGTCGAGCCGGCGGCGGCTGGCGGTCTGCTCCTGCTCGAACTGCTCTTTGAGCTTCAATTGCTTCTGCTGGGCAACCAGTTCGACTTCCTTGGCGCGGGTCTCGGCTTCGAGCAGGGCGTTCTTCTTGAATTCTTCCGCGTTCGTTCGCGCTTGGGCCAGGATGCTTTTGCCGGAG
>JBQCCH010000097.1:0-12873 GCA_051962375.1 Tepidisphaeraceae bacterium | reverse complement strand
GTGCTCTTGCCCGGCTTGATCGAGGGCGGAACGGATCGCGCCGACCATGCCGTCGATCATGCCGGAGGGCGCGATCACATCAGCGCCCGCCTCGGCGTGCGCGACTGAGGACTTTTGCAAGAGCTCCAGCGTCGGATCGTTGAGGAGATAGCCCTGCGGCAGCGCGGGATTGAAGCAGCCGTTCTCGGGGTGATTGATCACGCCGCAGTGGCCATGATCGGTGTACTCGCAGAAGCACAAGTCACTGACGGCCAACATCTCAATGCCACGCTGCTTGGTTTCGCGAAAGAGCCGACACACGACGTTGTCGGCATTCAGGGCTTCGGCCCCGGTGGGATTTTTCTTCGCGCGGTCGATCACTCCAAAGGCCAGGTAAGCCTTAAACCTCGCCGCCGCCCTGGCGGCCAGCCAATCCGCGGCAACGTCGACCGACATCTGGAACACCCCCGGCATCGAGCTGATCGGGCGTTGCACCCCCTGACCTTCGCAGACGAATACGGGCACGATGATATCACGACGGCGAAGTTCCACCCGCCGCACCATCTCGCGAAGAAGCGGCGAGCCGCGCAACCGCCGGGGACGCTGAAGAAGATCCATAGCCCATAAGTATATGCGATTCACGATCCGGTCGCAGGCGCTCCCGGCGTCGCACGCTCGCCGATCAATCGCGTGTTGGATATCGTAGACGCCATGGGCGTGCGATTCGTGATCGGCCGAGCGGGGAGCGGGAAAACGACGACGCTGCGCGAAGCGTTGGTGGCCCACGTTGCGCCCGATCCGTTGCATCGGTGCGTGATCTATCTGGTGCCGAAGCAGGCGACCTTCAACACGCAGCGCGCGCTAGCGGCCGACGAGCGGCTGGGCGGATTTTGCAACATCCGCGTCATTGCTCCGGAAGACCTCGCCGAAGTGGCGATGGTGGAAACCGGCCGGGCCGCCGGAGCGCGGCTGGATGCGGCAGGTCGGTCCCTCATCCTGGCGCACCTGTTGCGGGAGAGCCAGGCGGAGCTGCGCCATTTCGGCCGCAGCGCGAATCGGCCGGGACTGGCGCGGGAAATCGATCGCGCGTTCGGCGAATTCGAGCGGGCCGGGCGTAATCTGGCCGAGGTCGATGCACTGATCGACACGGAATCCGCCCCCGAAACCAGTCGTCAATCGCTGGCGCTCAAGCTGGCGGATCTGAAGCTCATTTATTTGAAATATCAGTCATTTCTGCGAGCGCACGACCTTGATCCCTTCGATCGGCGACTGTTGGCGCCCGAAGCCATCGAGCAATGGAGCGAAGCGCGAGGCTGCCTGTTGCTGGTGGATGACTTTTACGATTTTACGCCGTACGAACGTCGCGTGGTGGCGGCACTGGCGAGTGTGGCGCAGGACGCATTGATCTCAATCCTGATGGATCCGGGTTCGCCGCTGATCCGCACGCCCGATCTGCTGTCCGACGAATTGGCCCTGTTCCATCGGACGGAGTCGGCCTATCGGGGATTGATGCTGGCGTTTCGAGAGGCGGGCGTGGTCGTCGATCCGCCGCGGCTGCTGCGGAGTTCGCCGCGCTGGGGAACGCGAAAGCTGCGGGCGCTCGATCAGGCCCTGGACCGCCGGCCGCCCGCGCCCGTGCCCGCGGAGGGCGCCGTTCGCCTGCAGGTGGCCATCGATGCGCGGGATGAACTGCACGCGGCGGCCCGCGAAGTGCAGCAACTGCTGCGCGAAGGATTTCGGCTCCGCGACATCGCCGTCCTCGCGCGGTCCATCGACGACTACAGCCAATCGATCGATGCAATCTTTGCCGAGCATAATCTCCCCTTCTTCATCGACCGGCGCCGCCCCGCCCAGCATCACCCGTTGGTCAAGACCATCCTGGCGATGCTGCAGGTGCTGCAATCGCGATGGTCGCACGAAAGCGTGTTCGAGCTCCTTAAAGCCGGCCTGACGCGGATGGACGATTCCACCATCGATCTGCTGCAGGCCTACGTGACGGAGCATCGGCTGCTGGCATCGTGTTGGCGCGACGCGCGCGAATGGAATTTTGCGCGGAGCGAATTTGACGATGTGGAGCATCAATCGCTCTTCACCCCCGCCGAAGTGCATGCGGCCAATGAGGGGCGGATGACGCTGGTCCAGTCGATCGGCGATATGGGGCGCGGCGCCTGGATGGATGAGCCGCACACGCTCGCCCAGCGCATGGCGGATCTGTTCGCGGCCCTGGAGCGGATGCAGGTCCGCCGCCTGATGGTCGAGCGAATCACCCACTTCGACACGCACGGCCAGATCGAACACCGGGAAGAAGACCAGCAGATCTGGGCTGAATGGGTGGATTTGTCCGAACGTCTCATCGAATTGCTCGGCCCGACGCCGATCACCGGCGACGCGTTCTGTGAAATGCTGCAGACAGCGCTGGCCGACATGGAGCTTGCGATCACGCCGCCCACGATCGACCAGGTGTTGGTCGGTTCGATCGACCGCACGCGCACCGGCCCCATCCGGGCGGCGATCCTGATCGGGATGAACGAATGTCAATTCCCGCTCTGCGAGCGCGAACGCCCCGTCCTGAACGACGCCGATCGGCAGCATCTCCTGCGGCAAGGCATCGAAATCGAGCCGCCGTCACGACAGTCGTTGCTGATGGAACGATTTCTGGGCTACCTCGCACTCACGCGTGCTTCCGAGCGGCTGACTTTGATTCGCGTGCTGCACGATCGCGACGGGAATGAGCAGCAGGCGTCGCCCTATTGGGATGCGGTCGCGGCGATCTTTACGGATGTGGCGTCGTCAAAGCCGCCCGAAGCGATCGAGCGCATCGCCACCGCGCCGCAGGCGGTTTCCCACGTGTTGACCTGGGCTCGGCACCGCGCGCGGGGGGCGGATTCGCCCGAGTCGGCCGCGCTGTATCAGTGGCTGGCGACGGAAGCAACGGATGAGCCGCGATGGGTGCGCGATCGGGCCTGGAGTGCGTTGCGTTACGACAACAAGGCAACCCTTTCACCCGAGGTGGCGGCCAGATTGTTCGCCTCGCCGCTTGAAGCGAGCGTGAGCCGCTTCGAATCCTTCGCGGCCTGCCCATTTCAGCATTTCGCGCGGTACGGCCTGCGATTGCAACGACCCACCGAACAGGAATTCACCGCGCTCGATCTGGGCAATCTCTATCACTCCGTGCTGGAAAAGGTCGTGGAAGAGGCCCTCCAGCAGAAGCTCGACTTCGTCACGAATCACGCCGTGACGCCCGAAACAATCCGGCAGATCGCCCAAGACGCGAGCGAGCGATTGTCCAACCAGATTTTCCTTTCGTCCGCGAGAAGCCGATTCACTCTGGAACAATTGGAGGGAACCGTCCACAAGCTGGTTCAGGCTCAACAATATCAACTCGGCAGCGGCGATTTCCGCCCGGCGTATACGGAACTGACGTTTGGCGATCGCAAGCGCGTGCCCGCGGTTGAACTGCGAACGCCCAACGGCCATACCGTGCGACTGCGGGGCAAAATCGATCGGGTCGATCTCGCCGGCGACGTGTTTTCGGTCATCGACTACAAGCTGGGCGGCAAAGCGCTGGACTACACGCATGTCGCCCACGGGCTCATGCTTCAATTGCTGACTTACCTGCTGGTGCTGAAGCAACACGGCCAATCCCTGACGCGGCGTCCGTTGACGGCGGCGGCGGCGTTGTACGTGAAGGTGCTGCGGACGATCGGGACGGTGGAGCATCCGTCGGAAGCGCCGGAACCGGGCACGGAGCCCTTCCATGCGAAAGAGAAGCCGCGCGGGCTGATCAGCGGGGCTGAGATCGCCCGGTTTGATGCATCGCTCACCGGCGGCGGCACAAGCAAGGTGGTGTCGGTTCGGATCAAGAACGACGGCACCTTTTACGAGACCGGCAACGACGCCGTTGATCCGGCCGATTTTGATGCGCTGGTGAACTTCGTCGAACGGCAGGTGGTTCGCATCGCCGATGCGATCATCGACGGCTCAATCGCCGTCGATCCCTACATGATCGGCCGCGAGACGGCTTGCGCGCATTGCGATCTTCGGCGCGTGTGCCGATTTGACCGGGCGATCAACGGGTATCGCATGTTGCCGTCGCTTTCGCGTGCTGAGGCGATGCAGGAGATTCGTCGTGAAGGGGGAGAAGCCTGATGCCGCCCACATGGACGCCCGATCAGAAGCGGGCCATTGAGACGCACGATCGCAATCTGCTCGTTTCCGCCGCCGCCGGCAGCGGGAAGACGGCCGTCCTGGCAGAGCGGTGCGCGTATCTGGTTTGTGATGCCGATCCGCCCTGCGATGCGGATGAGTTGCTGGTGGTGACGTTCACGGTTGCCGCCGCCGATGAAATGCGCAAGCGGATCGGCCACGCCCTGGCGACGCGCGCCGCCCAGTCCCAAGATCCGCGGCTCGCTCGGCAGCCGCTGCTGCTGGCGGCGGCGCAGATTGGAACCATCCACGGGCTTTGCAGTTCCATCATTCGCCGGCATTTTAATGTGCTGGGCATCGATCCGGGGTTTCGCCTGCTCGATGAAGACGAAGCGAAGCTGCTGCGTCGCGATCTGGCGGATCAATTGATCGAGCAACGGCTGGAAGACGAAGACGACGAGGATTTCCGTCGGTTGCTGGAGCACTACGCCGGCGGCTCAACCCGGCGCATCGTGGATACGGTGCTGAGCTTGTCCAACAAACTCAGCAGCCTGATTGATCCTGAAGACTGGCTAAGCGAACGGCGGGGTCGACTCGTGGAGGCCGGCGACAAAGGCGTTCGCGAGGCATTTTTGGGTCAGCGGATGCTGGCGATTCTGGAATCGCGCCGGGCGACGCTGCAGGCTTCGGCCGAGCGACTGGCACGCTCGCTCGATGCAGCGCCGGGCATGGCGGGCTACGCGGGCGCGGTGCACCAGATCGCAGCCGCCATCGCGGATTGGCAGGCAGTCCTGCAGGATCGGCTCTTTGATCAAGTGGCCGACATCATCCGCTCCACGGAGTTCGGCCGATTGCCGAACACCAAAGATTCGCCGGAAAAAGCCCGCTTCAAGCCGCAAATCGATACCTTGCGCGCACAGATCAAAAGTTTCGCTCAGCGCGGCATTTTTTGCTTCACCGAGGATGAAATTCAGGCCAATGCCCGCCAGACGCTGTGGGCGATTGACCAGCTCACGCGCCTGGTGCGAGAGTTTGAAGCGAGCTACGCGAAGGCCAAACACAACGCGGGCAATCTGGATTTCGCGGATTTGGAACGGTTGGCGCTGAAGCTGGTGCGGGACCCGCAAACGCGAACCGCGACGCCGATCGCCAACGAATATCGACGGCAATTTAAGCATGTTCTCGTGGACGAATACCAGGACGTGAATGAACTGCAGGACACGCTGCTGACGATGCTGGCCCGCGAGGACGAAGGCAGCCTGTTCTGTGTCGGCGATGTGAAGCAGAGCATTTACCGGTTTCGCCAGGCCGATCCGGCACGGTTCATCACTCGCTACAGGAAATACAAAGAGGCCCTCGAAGGCGGCGGCGAAGTCATCGACCTGCAGATGAACTTCCGCTCGCGTGGTCCGCTGCTGGAGACGCTGAACCGGTTCTTTGAAGTGCTGATGACGCGCGAGTCGGCGGAGGTGGAATACACAAAGTCGCAGCGCCTGGTGCCCGGGGCGAGCTTTCCAGACGACGCGCCCAGGCTATTCACCGGCCGGCCGATTGAGCTTCATGTCATCGAGCAGCCAACCCGCGCGGCGGGGCAACCTGAATTTGAGGCCGACGAATGCGAGGCAATCCTGATCGCCGCCCGCGTGAATGCGCTGCTCGGCCGCGACGGAAGCGAACCCAAACGCGTGACTGACCGCGGCGGCGCCACGCGCCCCGTTCAGCCGCGCGACATCGCCATCCTGTTGCGAACGATGCGCATCAAGGCGGAGCGATATGCGGCCATTCTTCGGCGGGCGAACATCCCCGTGCAGGCCGACAGCACGACGGGGTTTTTTGAATCCACCGAAATTCGCGATGTGCTGTGCGCTTTGCGCTCGATCGACTCGGAGCGTCATGAATATGACCTGGCCGGCTACCTGCGCTCGCCGCTGGCGGCACTGCCGGCGGTGGACGACGCGCTGGCGACGATCCGCCTGGCCTATCCCACGCGCACCACGCCCTGGTTTCACCAAGCGGTGCACCAGTATGTGCGGGAGCAACGCGATGCGTTGTCGCGTGCGTTGGGCGAGGCATTGGCGCAGCTGGAGCGATGGCGCTCCGTCGCACAGGAGCGGCCGGTTTCTGATGTGGTGTGGCAAATCCTGAGTGACACGGCGTATCCGGCCTGGTGCGCGGGGCTGCCGGATGGCGAGCAGCGCGTCGCCAACCTGCTGGATTTGCACAAGCGTGCCCGCGCGTTCGAGCGATTTCGGCGGCCGACGTTGTCGCGGTTCCTGCGTCATCTTGCGAATCTGGAAGACCAAAGCGACCTGGGCATGCCTTCAGTCGCCGGCGACGGTCAGAACGCCGTCCGGATCCTCAGCGTGCACAAGAGCAAGGGGCTGGAATTCCCCGTGGTGATTCTGCCGGACCTGGGCAAGGAACATAATCTGCGCGACGCGACGGAAAAGATCGTCGTGGACGACACGGTGGGCATCGGTTTGCGTGTGGTGGATGCGCGGAAGGAGATTCATTATCCCTCGATCGCCAGCATCATCGCGCAGCACGAGGTGCGCCGCCGCGGGCTCGCGGAGGAATTGCGGGTGCTATATGTGGCCGGCACGCGGGCGCGGGAACATCTGATCATGATCGGCAGCGACGCACCCGACGTCGCAAGCCGGTGGGACGAAGCCTGGCGCGGGTTGGAAGGCCCGATCCCCGCGGGTGATGTCCTGGCGGCCCGGACGATGCTGGATTGGATCGGCCCGGCGGCGGCGATCGCCGAGGCGCGGGAGCCGGGCTCGGTCGAGCGACAGGTGCATGAGGTGGCGACGATCGAAGCGATCGGCGGATCGCTCCTGGATACGCCGCTGCGCGAGAGCAATGAGAATCCGCTTGCCGATCTGCGTCCGCTCGTGCCGACGCCCGCCCGAACCTCGGCCGTGGAGTCGGCGATCGAGCGGTTGACGTATGAATATCCGTATCGCGCGTTTACCGAGATGGCGGCAGCCGAGGCGGTGACGACACTGACCAAGGCCGACCGGGTTGCGCCGGCGTGGGAGTCTTCGCGCGGGCAGGGGGTGGTCGCCTTCGATCAGGTGCTTCGGCTGCCCCGCCACCTGGAAGCGAACGCGGCTGCGAGCGGCGCGGAAATCGGGTCGATCACCCACGCGGCACTGCAGCGGCTGGATTTCAAACGACCGTGTGACGACGCCGACCTGGACGCGCAGCTGCAAGGCATGGTGGCCCGGCGATTTCTGCGGAAAGACCAGGCGCCGCTGGTGGACAAGGCGGCGATCCAATGGTTCCTCACCACGGACGTGGCCCGGGCGTTTCGAGAGATGCCGCACGCACTGCGGCGAGAATTTGCTCTGACCTATTCGGTACCCGCGCCCAACGCGGCGGATCTGCGGGGCGATGTGGTCATGGTGCGTGGCCGGCTGGATGCGGTGCTGGTCGAACCGGACGGATTGACGATCATCGACTACAAAACCGATCGCGTGACGGCCGCCACGCTGGACGCACGCATCGCGTTTTATCTGCCGCAAATGACGGCGTATGCACAGCAGATCGCCCGGGTGACGCACCAACCGGTGAAGGCGGTGCTCCTGGTGTTCCTCACGCCGCGGCAAGTGGTTCGGTTGCAACCCCCGCCATGTGACGAAGCAGCGTCTGTTCCGTTGCCTCTGCGGCAGGCACTTGCGCCACAAGATGCCCCTCCCGCATGACCAGCACGCGGTCGCTCAGGGCAATCACCTCGGGCAATTCGCTGGAAATGACCAGGATCGCGGTGCCCTGCAGCGCGAGCTCATGCAGCAGATCATGGATGGCCTGCTTCGCGCCGATGTCCACGCCGCGGGTGGGTTCGTCGACGATGAGGATTTTTGATCCGCGAGCGAGCCATTTAGCGATGACGACTTTCTGCTGATTGCCGCCACTCAGGCTGTTGACCGGGGCATCGATGCCGGCCGCCTTGATGCGGAGTCGCTCTGCCATGTCGCGGGCGAGGGCACGCTCTTTCGCGAAGGACAAAAACAGCCGGCTGCCCAGTTGCTTGAGCATGGCCATCGATTCATTGGTCGCACAGCTCATCCCCAGGACCAGGCCCTGGCGTTTGCGATCTTCCGGCACCAGGGCGATGCCCGCCCGCATCGCCTGGCGGATGTTGCGCAAGGGAAGCGGCTGCTGCGAGACCAGGACATCGCCGGTGGCGGCTCGATCCAGGCCGAAGATTGCGGTCGCGACTTCGCTGCGCCCCGCGCCGACCAGGCCTGCCATGCCGACGATTTCGCCGGGGCGAACTTCAAAGTTGACGTTCTGAAACTTGCCCGGCGACGTTAGCCCGCGCACCGTCAGCACGGGCTCACCCGCCGACACAGGCCGACTCCCGCCGGTGCGGCGGATATCGACCACTCGGCCGGTCATCATTTCCACCAGCCGCTCGTGCGAAGCGGTCGCCCGCGTCAATGAGCCGACGAATTTCCCGTCGCGCAGCACGCTGATCGAATCGCACAACGCGAGCACTTCCGGCATGCGGTGCGAGACGTAGATCATCGTGATCCCGTCCTGCTTAAGCTTGGCCATCAGCTGGAACAGCTGCTCGCTTTCGTGCGAGGAGAGTGAAGCGGTCGGTTCATCGAAGACCAGGACGCGGGCCTGCGTTCCGACGGCGGCGGCGATCTGGACGGATTGCTCCTGCGCCACCGTCAGCGTTCGCATCAGCCGGCGCGGATCGAGCGAAACGCCGATCCTCGCCAGCAGCACTTCCGCCTGCTCGTTCATCCGTCGGCGATTCAGCAGTCCAAACCGCCGCGGGTATCGGCCCATGCACAGGTTTTCGGCGACGGACAGATCAGGACAGAACGCCAGTTCCTGATGCACCATGCCGATGCCCGCCGCCAGCGCGTCGGCCGGCGACCGAAATGCCTGCGGCTGGCCGTTCAGCAGGATGCGCCCTTCGTCGGGCACGTGAATGCCCGCCAGCGTTTTGCCCAGCGTGCTCTTGCCGGCGCCGTTCTCCCCCATCAGCCCATGCACTTCGCCCGCGGCGATGCTGAGCGAGACGTGGTCCAGCGCCAGCACGCCGCCGAAGCGCTTGGTGATCCCGTCGAATTGAATAAACGGCTGGGCCATGACGTCCTCAGTAGGGGCGGCCTTATTTGGCGAGCCACTTGTCCCAATTTTTGGCGTACGCATCGACGTTGTTGGAATCGACGCGCGTCAGGGGATCGGTGACCATCGCCGGATCGGGGGTTTTGTTGTTGACGATTTTTTCCAGCAGCATCTGCACCGACTTGTAGCCCCAGCCGTAGCAATCCTGGGCCATCAGTGCATCGACATAGCCGTTGCGGATGTAGCCCAGCTGGGCCGGCAACGCGTCGCAGCTGACGACTTTGACCGCGCCCGGCTTCCAATTCAGCGCGTCATTCGTGAACAGCGGCCACCCGCCGACGAGCACCCAGCCCTGGATGCCCGGGTTGGCCCGTTGCGCCTGCTGCAGCGTTTCCGCGGCTTTTTCCGGGGTTTCCACGTGATGGAACACGCCGCCGGTCAGGAGCGTCATCTTGGGGAATTTGGCGAGTTCGTCTTTCACGCCGGCCACGCGAACCTGCAGATTCGGCGCCGCTTCGTTGCCCGCGAGCACGGCGATGGTGCCCTGCTCGTTCATCGCCTTGGCCAATTGCTTGACCAGGATCTGGCCGAGTTGGAAGCCGTTTGTGCCGTAGAAGGCAAATCGCTTGCTGTCCGGCGCGTCGCTGTCGAAGCACGTGACGGCCGCTCCGCGTTCCACGGCCTTGTCGATCGCGGGCGTCACCGTTCGGGGCTCGGTGCAGGAAATCGCAATGCCCGCCGCCCCGCGACGCGAAAGCGATTCGATCGCCTCCGCCTGCTTGGTGGCGTCTTCATCGGTGGGCGTCAGCACTTCCAGGTCGACATTCACGCCATACTTCGCACCCAGCTCCTTGGCGGCGTCTTTGGCGCCATTGGCGGCCGCCACAAAGACGGGGTTGCTCTGGCTCTTGCCGATGATGCCGATGAGAAGCGTTTTTTGCCCGCTGGGGCCCGTCGTGCTGGCGGTTTCTTCTTTTTTGCAACCGGTCAAAGCCGCCGCACACATCGCCGCCGTCAAAATCCATCCGCGCCACATAGAAATTCCTCCGTTGGTGTTGTTCAGGCTTGCCGCCGGGATCGCACATATTGCCCGACCCGCTCCAGGGCCACCGCCACAATGATGGCTGCCCCGATGATCACTTGCCGATATTCTCGGTTGTTGCTGAAGGTGATGATGCCGTTTTCGATCATGGCGATGATGAGCGTGCCGAGCAGCGCGCCCAAGGCACTGCCGCGCCCGCCCGAAAGGCTCGCCCCGCCGATGACAGCCGCCGCGACGACGACCAATTCATAGCCGTACGCGGTGTTGCTGGAGGCCGTTCCGAATCGGCCGAGTGAGACGACGGCGGCGATTCCCGCACACAGGCCGCTGATCATGTAGACGCGCAAGGTCGCCCGGCCGACGCGAATGCCGCTGAAGCGGGCAGCTTCTTCATTGCCGCCGATCGCATAGGTTTCGCGGCCCGCGATCATGAAGGAAAGGAACACCGCCCCGGCGGCCACCACCAGCAGCATGATGATCAGCGGGACGACTTCCACATCCCCGATGCTGAACCGCATCAGCGCCGGCGTGAAGGCGGTCGGCAGCGATTTTCCGCCGCTGGGAAGCGTCGCTTCGCTGGGCAGCACGGTCGCCAGCCCGCGGATGATGCTGAGCGTGCCGAGCGTGACGATGAAGGGGTGCATTTTAAGCCCCACCACGCACAGCCCGTTGAAGAGGCCGCACGCGAGGCCGATCAGGACGGGCACCCCAACGGCGACCGGGATCACCTGCCACGCCGGCGCGTCAGCCCGGAAGTTTTGCAACGCGGCCGCCCCACCCAGGGCCGCCAGCGCCATCACGGAACCGACGGAAATATCGATGCCGCCCGTGATGATCACGCACGTCATACCGATCGCCATGATGGCGTAGATGCTCATCGGCGTGGCGATGCCGTCGACCAGGTTGTAGGGGTTCAGAAAGAGGTTGTCCTGCCCCGGGGCCGCTTGTCGCCAGCCGAGATAGGAGAGCAGAACGCCAAGGACGATGATGACGCCGATCAGTCCCGCTTCCTGCAAGCCGCTGAATTTCCGCCGCGTTGCCTGCCCGCCACCATTTGCCATGTGCCTACGATATCGGGCGGCGGCATTGATGCAAAATCTGCAATGAGTTTTGCATCATGCACATTTTTTTAGGGCGGGGCCGATTGCAAATTTGAATCGCCTGCGATAGCTAGTCTGCGGTGCGGTGAGTTGTATTCGCCGGGCCTGCCTTCACCCGTCAGGGTTCGGGCCCCCGAGCGCCGCATACGAAGACGTAAACCGTGAAGGGTCATATCTACGATGTCGTTGGCAGGCGCTTTACCTTTTGTGCTCAGGGAATTCGTCGGTGTCGGCGGCGCGATCAAGCAGCGGCCCGAGGACTTTTTCGTCCAGGAACTTCCGCTCTACGAAGCCTCCGGCGATGGCGAACATGTGCTGGCTGAGATCGAGAAAGTCGGCCTGTCGACGTTTGAAGCAATCGATCAGCTGGCCCGGCAATTGAAGGTCGATCGGCGCGATATCGGGTATGCGGGCCTGAAAGACGCACAGGCGGTCACGCGGCAATTGGTTTCGATCCCGCGGATCACGCCGGACGTCGCCATGTCCGTTAAAGGCGAGCGGCTGAGCGTCCGTTGGGCTGCACCGCACCGCAGCAAGCTGCGCCTGGGACACCTGAAAGCAAATGCGTTCGCGATCAAGGTGCGCAACGTGGACCCGATGCGTGTCGTGAGCCTGCGTCCGGCGTTGGACGCCCTCACCCGGCGCGGGATGCCGAACTATTTCGGTGAACAACGCTTCGGCCGACGCGACAACAACGATCAATTGGGGGCAGCGTTCGTGCGCGGCGATGACGCGACTGTTGTGCGCCTGCTCCTGGGCGACCCCAGGCCGGGCGAGGATGATCCGGCATCGCTGGAAGCCCGCCAATACTTTGCAGCCGGCGACCTAGAGCGTTCTCACAAGGCCTGGCCGCACTGGGCACGGACGGAGTTGCGCGTGCTGTCGCGGCTGATGAAATCGAACAACCCGCGTGAGGCGGTGATGGCCGTCGATATGCAGATCCGCCGCCTTTGGGTGACCGGGCTGCAATCACGGTTGTTCAATCGCATCGTCGCCCGGCGGATCGAATCGATCGATACGCTCTGGGCGGGTGACCTAGCCTACAAGCATGAGAACGGCGCGTGCTTCCTCGTCGAACAGCCGGAAACGGAGCAGCCCCGCGCCGACGCCTTCGAAATCAGCCCCACGGGCCCGATGGTCGGCCGGCGATTGTCCCCGCCGCGCGGCAAGCCGTTGGAGATGGAACGCGAATTGTTCCAGGAATACGGCATCAGCCCCGACGATTTTCGCTCCAGCGAGCGAGACCGCTCACACGGCGATCGACGGCCGCTGCGGGTTCAACCGACGAATACGCACCTGGAGGCGGGCGTCGACGAGCACGGGCAATTCATCACGGTGGCGTTCACCCTGCCGCCGGGGAGTTATGCGACGGTGCTGATGCGCGAGCTGATGCGCGTCGATGCGGCGGACGATCAAACCCGCGACCCAACCCGCGACGAGACGCGATAACCGCAGGCCAACGCCGGCGAACATCCATTATGCCGACAAACGCGCCCGGCGTGCTTCGATGAAGGA
>JBQCCH010000096.1:0-11368 GCA_051962375.1 Tepidisphaeraceae bacterium | reverse complement strand
GAGCTTCCGCAGGTAGGGCAGCGCCTGGTCGATGCCCTGGATGTCGCCGCCGTAGCGGCGCTTCCAGACATTGCCCTTGCCTTCATAGAAGTTGGCCATGCCCGGCGCTTCGCCCGGCTGGGTTGAGAACCAACGGCTCGTCCAACGGATCAATTGATCGTCGGCGTCATTGGTCGGATCGTTCGAAGGATCGCCGTTGCGAAACCGCTCGGGAAAAATCTGGTACCACACCGCATGCTCGGCCCAGGCGGGGGTGACAAAGCTGGGCTGCATCCGCACGCTCTGCGCGGCGGGGCGCATCTGGCTCAGCGCATCGAACACCTTGCCGTGCGACCAATAGACATCGGCCGAGCCGTCGACCAATTCAAAGCCGTACTCCACCGGTTTGCCCGCCAGATCGCTCGGCACGTCAACGAGCCCGCCGTACAGGTCGTAGCCGAGCTGCGAGTCGAGCTTGTGCAGTTCCTGCTTCGACCAGTCCGAGCCCGTCTCACCGCCGCTGCGAACATACACGTGCTGCACGTCGTTCGACTGCACCCGCAGCCGCAACCGCAACTGCGTTTCGCTCACCACATTCTGATCCAACACGTCGCTGTCTCGAAACAGGATGCCCTGCGCATTGACGGCATTCGGCTGGGGGGGCGGGAAGTCGCGCGCGTCGGGGCCGACCAGCACGCCGCTGTTGAAGCCGCCATTGCCGTCATCCTCCTGCAAGGATTTGTCGGCATGGGGGTCATTGATCCAGCGTTGGCCGTCGATCACGAATTTGTAGTGGTGTACGCCGTCGTCGAGAGGAACGCGCGTCGAAAACAGATCGCCGTCGCGTTGCATCGGGCGGGCATCCTTGTTCCAGCCGTTGAAATCGCCGGCCAGCGAAACGGTTTGGGGCTTGTCCGTCCAGTCGGATGTATCGAGCGAGAATTTAAACCCCTCAGTGGTGGCGTCAGACGCGTGGGGCGCGGAGGAGGAGCCGGCATCGCCCGCGACGCGAAGGCCGCTGTTTTTGCCGCCATTCCCGTCGTCGGCGTCCAAGGCGGGATCGGCCTTGGGATCGGGCAGCCAACGCGTTCCGTCGGCGACAAACTTGTATTGATGGACGCCGGGCGACAGCGGCACGCTGGCGGACCATTGTTTTCCGTGCCGGGCCATCGGCGTGGCGGTGGTGCTCCAGCCGTTGAAATCGCCGGCAACATGAATCGACTTCGGCTGCTGCTGCCAAGACGAGGTGTCCAGCGTGAACGTGTGCGGAACCGCCGCGCGGACCGTGAGGCAAAAGAATGCAATAATCGCAAAAACAGTGACTAACGGTCGTTTCATGGTCGCTCCGCGGCGTTCGAATCCAGACGAGTGGGCCGCCCGGGCGACGGCGCCGTTTCAGGAACAAGGCGTCCCTCCCGACCCGCCAGGCCGGGATGGACTTAGGCTATTGCACGGGGGGTTCGGTCGATTTTGCCATCGCCGTGCTTTGGCGAACGACCAGGTGCGTGCGCAGCACCTCCGCGACGGGTTCGGCCCGGCCGTGGATGCGCTCCACGAGCCGTTCCATCGCCATCGATCCCACTTCGTACAGGGGTAAATGAATGGTGGTCAGCGTCGGGTTCACGAACGCCGCATGCCGCAGGTCGTCAAACCCGACGACCGACACGTCCCGCGGCACATTCAGGCCGAGCACCGACAACTGATGCATCGCGCCGATCGCCATCTTGTCATTGCCGGCGAAGATGGCGGTCATGTCCGGGTGCTTTTCGATGAGCTGCCGGGCCGCGGCGGCGCCGCCTTCTTCGGTGAATTCGCCGTCGACCACCTGCGATTCGTCCGGGCGGATGTCGTGATGCCGCTGCATCTGCTCGTACATCCGGCGCACCAGTCGGGCCGTCTTGATCTGCGGGGCGGCGGTGATCAGTCCGATTTTGCGATGCCCCAGTTGCAGCAGGTAATTCATCACCTGTTCGGCGCCGCTGGCGTAATCGCAATGGACCGAATCCATTTTGCCGTCATCCAGGGCATTGTCGACCAGCATCGCGGGGCAGCCAGCCTGCTGAAAATCGCCGAGCCACCGGTGCCGATCATTCATCCCCAAGCACAAGACGCCGTCGACATAACGGCGCTCAAAGATGCGGACGTGCTGTTTTTCCTTGATGAAGTCGGGCTTGGCCTGCTCGAGCATGACCTTGTAGCCCATCTTGCCTGCCTTGTCGCACACGCCGCTGATGACTTCACCGAAGTAGGCATCCGCAAAAGCGTGCCGCAACGCCGGCAGCATGATGGCGACGACATTGGTGTGTTTGCTGGAGAGGGATTGGGCGAGTCGATTGGGCTGATACCCCATCCGGTCGACGAGCCGCTGAATACGGGTGGAAGTGGCCCGGCTGATGCGGGGATGGCCGTTGATCGCCATCGACACCGTGGCGACGGAAACCTTCGCTTCCCGAGCAACATCCCGCAAGGAAACGACACGCCCGCCCCGTGACGCTTCGCCCGCGACTCCGTTTTTCAATTCCAGCTGCTCCATGACCCTCTCCCGCAAAGTCGCTGATTTGCTTAAACAGTTTAGCAGTGTGCTTAACGGATGCAACGAAAATCAGGGATTCACGGCTTTCCCGTCGAAAATTGGCATCGGGACCGCATGGCGTGACCGAGAGGGACGATCCCGGAGGCATCCAATTCTGCTGAAACGTTGACTAAATTTTCGTTGACGACCCCACTTTGGAAGGTAATATGAGCAACGGCCGCTGCGGAATCGGCCAAAGTATGGCAAATCGTGCGGAATAATTGATCGCCTCGAGCGATTTATTTTTGAAAGTCGGATTGAACCGTTTAACTCGCTGTCTGGAGAAAAGACAACGGACGGGACGGTGAAGCCGGATTTGCGGCGCTGGAGCGGGAGTGGTTCCCGGCCCACAGTCGGCGGAGCACATTTCAACTCGGGTTCACGGCCGCCCTGCTCCGCAATGGCCGCAGGAGGAATTATGCGCAATGTGATCTTTACGCTCGGGACAGCAGTCCTCAGCCTTGCGGCTGTAGCCCAGGCGTCGGTTTACAGTGGCAACGGTGCCACTGGGTTCGGGGGCGTGGTCGGCAATGGGTCACTGAGTGTGACCGATGATGGCGCCGGTAACGCGACCTTCAGCTTCACGCCGGCATCATCGACGACGCTGAATAACTATCTGGTGCTTTACATCGACAGCAAGCCGGGCACGGGGCCGGGGCTTGATCCGACTGCCACGCCCGGCCGGTTCTCCTCGACCGCGACGTTGCTCGACAACTCCGGCTACGGCGAGCAGACGGCGATCTCCGGCGCTTATCTCAACAACCCGAACAACAGCAATACGACGACGCGGTCGACGCTCACCTTCGCCCCGGGCTTCTACGCCAGCTACGCGGTGGTCTTTAAATCCGGTTATGCCGATGTCTTCACGCTCCCCTCGCAGACCAACGCGGGCAACGCCGGCGCGATCACCTACGTGACCGGCAATAGCACGGGGCCGACGAACTTCACGCTGACTATCCCACTGGCGGATATTGGCGTGACGCAGGGTGGCACCTTTGATTTCGTGGGCACCTATATCGCAGATTCGGCGTACCGTTCGAATGAGACGATCGGCACGAGCACGACCACTCCCGATCCGGCAGGCGGATCGGGCTCGAATGCTGGCTTTAACGGCACGCAGACGTTCTCAGACTACAAAGTCTACGCAACCACGGCCGTCCCCGAACCGGCGAGCCTGGGCCTGCTCGGGTTGGGCGCCCTTGTCGCCTTGCGTCGACGCAAATAAGTCAACATCCCTGCTCCTGCCGGTGCCCGAAAGGGCATCCGCAGGATTTTTAGTCCAGTTTTTGAAACGGTTAACCGATGTTCAAACCCCGCCGGTCGTCTCCCGCTCGCTCTTGGTTGCTGATGGCCGCCATCGCCCCCGTTCTGGGGACATTGACGGTCGTCCGGGCGGAGGATTCGTCGCCGGCGCCGATCCTGCAATACTTTGAATCCACCTACGGCACGCTGGAGAGCCGGATGTCGGACGTGTTCGCGGCCGGCTACGGCTCGGTCTACACGCCGCCCCCCGGCCGGGCCGACAGCGGCGGGCAGTCGGTCGGGTATGACCAGTACAATCGCTTCGACCTGGGGTCGGCCGGCAATCCGACGCTTTACGGCACGGAGACCGGGCTCAAGGCCGCCGTCAACGCCGCCCACACCGCCGGGCTCGATTACGGCATCGATTTCGTCATGAACCACGCCGGCTATTCCGGCACGGGCAACGCGGCGCAGAACCAGGCGTTCCAGCAGGCGGGCGGGTACCCGGGCCTGGTCACGGTGCTTCAAACGAGCGACCCCAACGCCCCCGGCTACAACACGCTGGGATACAACTCCGTCGACGGCGATTTCCACGGCGCTTACGCCAGCGGCGACGACGCGGGCCGGCTTGCCGGACTCATCGACATCGACCACACCACGAACTGGCAACTGATCCGCAACCCGACGACCGCCGGCGACCCGCGCAACATTCCGGCCGGCACGGTCACCAACATCCCCGACCCGAACAACGCACGCTTTTATCCCGATACCTCGGGCGCGGCCGGCGTGAAGTACCTTTACGATCCGACCACCGGCGAACAAAACATCGCCGTCTACAACTTCAACACCGCCAACCCCATGGCCGGCACCGCCGTGCCGGAAAATGTCACCGGCTATCTGATGCGCAACGCGCAGTGGCTGGTGCAGACGGTGGGCGTCGACATGTTCCGTCTCGATGCGACGAAGAACATGGACCCGTTCGTGCTCAACTATTTTGACCGAGCCGTCTATCGATTGAGCAATCGGACGCTGCTCGACGGGTCGCAGAAGCAGATCTTCGCGTTTGGCGAAGCGTACAGCTCCGACACCGCTTATCTGCAGACGCTGATCCGCAAAGACATCAACCCGAACGACCCCGGCCGAATCGGCGGGAATCGGGATACGCTGGATTTTCCGCTCTTTTTCGCGCTCCGCAGCAACCTGACCAGCAACGGCTACAACAACGACTGGCGGAATGTGGTCGGCGCGAGCCTGGATTACGCCGACGACGGGCTGATGAACGGCTCGATCGGCGTGAAGTTTGCCGCCAGCGCGGATGACTACGGCGCCGACCTGAGCAACGTCAGCTACGCCTACACGCTGATGACCCCGGGCAACAGCATCGTGTACGACAACGCCAAGCAGTTCGGCAACGGCCGCGATTTTCCGAAATCCGGGCGGGCCGACGCGCTGGGCGGCGCTTACGGCGATCAGATCACCAAGCTGGTCAACATTCGCGACGTCTACGCCCAGGGGAATTTCACGCCGCGGTATCTGAGCAAGGAATCGTACGCGTTCGAACGCAATCGGCAGTCGCTGACGCTCCTGAGCAACCGCTCCGACAACTACTACGACAACGAAAAAATCGACGTCAACTTCGCCTACGGCACTTACCTGGTGGAATTGACCGGCAATGCCGCCAAATACGGCGCGCCGCAGGTGCTGCAGGTCACGAACGACTATTACAATGGGCCGAGCTACGTCAACGCCCAGTTCCTGCCGAACAACGGCGGCGACCACGGCTACCTGGTGTACGGTCTGCAGGCGCCGCAGGGAAGCGTCACGCTGGGCAACATCAGCAAAGTCATCGCCGGCGGCACGCCGACGCTCAGCGGCACCGCGGATCAGCAGTCGTATCAAAACGCGACCACCCGCTTGGCCGACCTCAATGTCGTGACCGGCAATTCGATCAGCGTCAATCTGAACACCATCGCGGTGAACCTGCTCGGCAGCATCCGGGACAAAAACGCCGACGGCGACAATGCCCTGCTCAAGCTCGACGGCGGCATCGACCTGAACCACAACGGTCACGTCGATTACGTCACGCCGGGCGGCACCGCGTACGGCTTTGAAGAATTTACCGGCACGCACAACCCGGGCTACTTCACCACCAGCGGCAACGGCGATTACGCCCAAACGATCGACACCACCGGCCTGAGCGAAGGGTATCACTACCTGACCGTCCGCGCGTTCCGCCACCGCGACGACGGCGGGCCGGCCGTCTATCAGGATTTCAAGGAGACGCTGTACGTCGACCGGCTTAAGCCCCTGAGCAGCGTCGACTCGTTTCACGCCTTCGGCACCAACGCCGGCGACAACGACCTGTGGCTCAAGAGCGACGACCAAACCGCCAACAGCGTCCACGTCTTCTTGAACCTGCCGGCCAACCTGACCGATGCCCAAATCCTGACCATGGCGCAAAACGGCCAGGGCAATACCGACCAGATCGATCGCGATATCTTCAAAACCGGCTTCTTCGGCGTGCCGAACGGAAACAACACCGTCACCATCGTCACCTACGAAATCACCGGCAACAGCAACGTGCAGCGCTATACCGGCATCAATCCCACCAATCACCTGGGCGCGGGGATCGGTGACCTGAACCATGATGGGGCCGTCGGGACCGATGACCTCAGCGGCACCAGCTACGGCTTTGAGCACTTTCTTTACGCAAAAAACACCGAGTTCAATCCGTCGGCCGACGTGAACGGCGATGGGCTGATCGATAACCGCGACCTGTTCGCCCTCGACACCACGCTCGCCGGCGCGTCGGCGGCGGTGAAATCGACGCTTCGCCAGGTCGAACTCACCCGCGGCAACATCAACGGCCAATACGGGACCGACGCGTACGACATTGACGCGCTCTATCGCAAAAATGGTGAAACCGGCAACATCTGGTTCGACGACCTGAACGTCGACGGAAAAGTCGACAAGGCCGACGTCGATACGCTCGTGCGGCAGATCTTCAAAACCGAGTACGGCGACGTCAACCTCGACGGCCGCGTCGACATCGCCGACATGCGGTTGCTCGCCGCCCATTACCACCAGACCAACCAGGGCTGGGCCATGGGCGATCTCACCGGCGACACCAATGTCAACGAACTGGACCTGAGTCTAATGGGCCAATACTGGAACTTCGGCGTGCCCGCCGACCAGCAAATCAGCTTCGCCCAGGCTGAAAGCATCGTGGGCGTTCCCGAACCGATTCAACTCGGCACCTTCGGGATGGCGGCCCTGCTCGTCATGCGGAGAAAAAACCGCCGCGCTGTCGCGCGGTCTTGAGAGGTGTGCTATGAAAACGCGTCAAGGCTTCACGCTCGTCGAACTGCTCGTGGTGATCGGCATCATCGCGCTCTTGATCTCCATCCTCCTGCCGTCACTGAATGCAGCGCGGGAATCGGCACGAAATGTGAAGTGCCTCTCCAACCTGCGGCAAATGACGTTGGCGGCGCTCATGGAGGCGCAGGACCACCACGGCGTTCTGCAAACGGTGACCGACCACAACGTGGTCGTCGTCACCAACAAGGCAGACCCGTCGCGCCGAACCTACATGTACCGCACCGACGGCTACATGATGGATTTCTTCAGCGCCCTGTTGCCGTACATGGGGGATCGCTCCGGCAACAGCTTCATGGATTCCACCAAGCGGAGCGCGGTATTTATGTGCCCGAGCGATCGCTCGCTGAATTTTGATCCGCCCGGATATCAGATCTTCAACAACGTGGTCGGCGGTCCGTACTTCCCGATCAGCTACGGCGTGAACGTTGATATCACCGCCTTCACCGACAACAGCGGCTACGGGCGATTCGGCGCTTCCGACGCCGTGGGCACGTATGCCGGCCCCAAGCGCAACGGTGCCTATTCGGGCGATCCGGCGACCGTCGGCGCGCCGCTCAGCGGCCGACTGAACCAGGTGCGCCACGCGGCGAATGTGATGCTGCTGGCGGATTGCGGCGTCCGGTACAACGACCCGGCGACGGGCCCGGGCACGCCGCTGGATCGCAACGACACGCTCTACTACACCACCAACTACGACTCGTACAACTCGGGCGATCCGAACCACCGCGGCACGCTGCAAGGCATCTATGAAACCGACTGGCTGAAAGGCCGCATCCCGCTGCTTCGGCACGCAAACAAGGCCGCCAACGGTCACATCAACGTCGGCTATGTCGACGGCCACTGCGAATCGGTGCAGGTCGGGCATTTCAATGACGTCCGCGTTTCGCCCTATGAGTATTAAGCCGATATCGGCTGAATGGAATTGAGGGAAGCAGTGGAGATCGATCGCCGCCGGCGGTCGATCTTCACGCATTTTCCGGGGAGAATCGCGCTTGTTTGAGCCAGTGGCTCAGCATGATCAGGACATACAGCCGCTGCGAATGATCGTGACGGCCGGCGACATGCTCTTGCACCAGCCGATCGATCATCGGTCCAGAGGATTGCTCAGTTGTGACCTGGCTCCAGCAGGTCGACAGTTCATGCAGTTGCGGTTTCAGCGCATCGCGCAGCCAATCTCCGATCGGGACGGCGAAGCCCATTTTCCGACGAGAGAATACCTCTGCCGGCAGGTCGGCGGCGAAGGCTTCGCGCAGCAGCCGCTTGGGGCCGCCGCGGAAAAGTTGCGGCGTGCGCAGGCCGGCGGCGAGGCGGACCAGATCGTGATCCATGAAGGGGCTTCGCACCTCCAGCGCTTGAAGCATGGAGCAGCGGTCGACCTTCGTCAGCAGATCGTTCGGTAAATAGCTCAGGCGGTCGTACGCGGCGGCTGCTTCGGCCGGTTCGCGCCCCGCGGCCAGGAGCGCCTCGAAGCGGTTGTCCTCATCGAACGTCGCACGATCGCCCAACAGCGCGATGATCGTCTGCCGGTCGAAGAGCGTCATGTACTGCCGATAGCGCGGCCACGGCGGGAGCGACGCGGATCGCACCAAGCGCCCGACGCGGGTGATCCGCGACTTCGGATGGCCGCGCGCCAGCAACGTCCCCAGCGGCGCCAGCGGCGCGAAGGGGCGAAGGTTCATGCCCATTGCCCGGTAGCGGTCATACCCGCCGAACAATTCATCGCCGCCATCACCCGAGAGAGCGACTGTCACCTGCTTGCGGGTTTCGCGCGCGAGGTAATGCGTCGGCAATGCAGAAGAATCGCCGAACGGCTCCCCGAACACGCCGGCCAGCAGTGGTAGATCGGCGGCGGCATCGGGCTTGACGCGAAACGTGTGGTGATCGGTCCCCAAATGCTTCGCCACCCGCTCGGCGAAGGCGGTTTCGTCGTACCGTGGGTCGTCAAAGCCGATCGAAAACGTCTGCACCGGCCCGTGCCTGCGGGCGCAGGCGGCAATGATGCTGCTGTCGATGCCGCCAGAGAGAAATACGCCCAGCGGCACATCACTCACGAGTTGCCGTTCGACCGCACGTTCGACAAGCGTACGCACGTCGGCGGCCTGAGTCTGCGGCGCATCGGCGATGACATTGGGATCAAAATACCGGACCGGCCCGTGGATCGTGCCGTCGGCCGCGATGCGCAGCCAAGTCCCCGGCTCGAGCTGCCGCACACCACGGTAGATCGTTCGCGGCGCGTCGATCCGGCCGAACTCCAGATAATGCGTCAGGGCGGCATCATCGATCGTGCGATCCCAATCCGGCCATGATGCAAGCGCTGCCAGTTCCGAAGCGAACGCGATCGATCCGCGGCCGAGGGTGTAGTACAGGGGCTTTTGTCCCATCCGATCGCGGATCAGCAGCAGCGATCGGTCGGTCGCGTTCCAAAAGGCAATCGCGAACATGCCGTTGAGCTCATCGAGGGCATCAAAGCCTCGCTCGGCGAGAAGGCGCAGCAGCACTTCGGTGTCGCCGCTGGTGTGGAACGGATCGGCGGAGCAGCGTTGGCGAAGTTCCTTGTAATTGTAGATTTCGCCGTTAAAGGCGATCGTGCATCGCCGATCGTCGGTGGACATCGGTTGCATCGCGCGCGGATTGGGATCGAGCACGGCCAATCGCCGGAAGGCCAGGCCGACCTGACCCGGCCCGCCGCCGCGCGTGGGGGCGAGGTGGATCGCTTCCCCATCCGGCCCACGGTGCGCAATCGCGGCGGCCATTCGACGCAGGTGCGGCTCGGTCAATGAATGCCGATCGTTCCAGGTCATCACTCCGGCGATTCCGCACATGCGGCGGCAGTATAACGGCAATCGGCCGGTTCGCTCAGGTGGACTCGGGCAACGCCTGCCCAGCGCGTTCGAGTTCCGGGCGCAGCTTGGCGTAGGAAACATCCTGCACCGGCAGCTTGCCATCGATCGCCATGCAACCGGCGATGGCGGCGCTCTGGCCCAGGATCATGAACACCGGCTCCATGCGGACCGAACCGTACGCGATATGGCTCGTCGAACAGCAGACCGGCACGATCAGGTTTTGCACCGACGTCCGCGACGGAACGATCGACCGATAGCTGATGCCATACGGGCCGGGGGGTTGGCGTTGGACATCGCCGTCATTCATGACTTTGCCCTGGGCATTGACGAAGCGCGTGCAATTGTGGCTGTCGAGCGCATAGCTCCCCATGCCGACCGGGTCCTCGCATTTCACCGTGTGCAGGCAATCGTGCTCGGTGGCGACATAATCGCTGACCATGCGCCGCGCTTCGCGCACATATAGCGTATGGCTCCAGCCGCCGGTGGTGGTGAATTCGTCGCGGCAGAGCCCCCAGGATCGGTACGCGTCGCGGTATCGCTGCGGCACGCGATCGCTGTTGGCCATGAACCAGTAGAAGCCTTTTTGATAGGTCACGTGCGCCTGGAACAATGCTTCGCGCCGCTCGTAGCAGGCGTCGGGCCATTCCCAGTTGCCGCCGATGAAGTCGCTCGAGACCGGGCCGTGATTGTTCGAATCGGTCTTGAAAAATCCGCCGGCCGTTTTGTTGGGGAAGCGATCAAACTTCCGCGGCACGAGGGGCGGATCGTGCGGGGCGAGCTGGTCATTCGAATCATTCTTCGTGCCGGCAAACCATCGGGCGGCCAATTCGTATTGGAGGGGATCGAATCGCTCCGGCTTCTCCCACGCGATGCGCAGGGCCGGGTCATTCGTCATGCAGATGCGAAAGTTATAAGCCTGCAGCCGCTTGTCTGCTTCGCCGATATGCTGGGTTTGATCGACCGGCTCAATCTGCGGCAGCAAGCCCGACGCGGGATCGCCCGGGATGACGTACGGATCAACCTCGGCCGGCGCGAATTGGTGAAAATTAAGCACCTGAATGCCGTTCAGGGTTTCGCCGTAAGTTTGATTCCCTTCGCGTCCGACGAAATATCGCACGCCGGCTTTGGCGAGCAGATCACCTTCGTAAGTGCAGTCGAGAAACAGCTTGGCGGTCACCTGCAGGCCACCCATGCAGGTGAGGGATTCGATCCGGCCGCCCACGACGCGGACGTCTTGCAGGTATTGGCAGCGGAGCGGGGTGATGCCCGCGGCGCTGAGCCAGTCATCGAACACCGCCTGGGCGACGTGCGGCTCAAAATACCATTCTTCCGCCTTGCCGTAGTGTTTGCCGAG
>JBQCCH010000095.1:0-9152 GCA_051962375.1 Tepidisphaeraceae bacterium | reverse complement strand
TCCATGTCGTGGGTACTCAGTGCAATCGCCGACAAGAACAAGCTCACGGGGCTGGGCAATTACATCACCGGCTCCGGCGGGCAGTATTCGGCGGAGATCGTTTCCGTCAGCGGCAACGGCCGCGGGTTTCGGCACGTGAAGATCGTGATCGACACCACCGTTTCGCCGCCCCGCATCGTGTATCGCCACGACATCACGGATCACGGCTGGCCGTTCGATCCACAGCTCCTGGCCACGCTCCGGTCGGGCCAGGGCATCACGCAAGGAACGACGCAGGGTGCGTCGCTGGTTTCTGGAGGTATTCATTAAATGGCGTCGAACGCGACCAACGTGCTGGGACTGATGTTGAACGAGCGCGGGATCGTGCTCGCGCACGTCGTCGCCGCGAAGCCCGCACCGAGCGTGAAGCGGCTTGGCCGATTCACGTTTGATGCGGGCGTTTCGCTCGATCAACCCGACGCCGCCGGCAAGGCGCTGCGGGCATTTCTCAACAGCCACGGCTTCACGGCGTCGCGCGCCGTCGTCGGTGTGCCGGCACGCTTGCTGATAGCCCATGAGCGCGACCTGCCGCCGATCGGCGTGACCGAATCCGGCGACATCCTCCGGCTGGCGGCCGAGCGGATGTCCCTCGCCGAGAGCGGCTCACTAATCACCGATTACGCCGGCGCCCCCGATCCGAAAAATCCGACCAAGGTTTTGCTCGTTGGGATGCTGCGGCCGCGATACGACCGCATCGTCAAGCTGCTGGCCGCCGCCGAGCTGGGGATCGCTGCGATCTGCCCGACGTCGCTCGCCGCCGCCCGACTCGCCGGCGGCGATCGCTCGCTGCTGCGGCTTTCGGACGAAGGGGCCGAACTGGTGCTGCAGCAGGGGGGTGTGCCGCGCCTGATCCAGCCCCTGTCGGCCGACCCCGCATCGTGGTGGGCGGTGGCCAAGCGAACCCTGACGCTCCGCGGGGCGACGAAAAACGACCTCGTCGTATGTGATGGCGTCGGCCTGACCGCAACGCAGTTCGGCGAACTGTCCACGCGACTGGCGACGCCCACGCGCGATCTTGCCGGCGAATCGTCGGCGCTGGGCTTGCCCAGCATCGACCCGGCCGCCCGCAACGGCGCCGCCCAGGGAATGACGCCCGGCAGCGACGTGGCCGCGATCGCACTGGCGATGGCCGGGCTGGATCGGAAAAAACTCTCGGTCGATTTCGCAGACACCAAGCTGAAGGAAATCCCCCGGGCCCGTTTCGGACGGCGGACGATCCTCGCCGCCGCTGCGGCGCTGGCGGTCGTGGGCGGGTGCGTGGCATTGGTCATGCAGGTCAATTCCCGCCAGTCGCAGGAAGCCGAGCTCAACGCCCAGCTCAAGAAAAACGACCCTGAAGTGAAGGCCGCCCAGGCAGTCATCGATCGCGTGAACTTCGGGCGAACGTTCTTCGAGACGCGGCCGCCGTACTTGGAGGTCCTGAAAAAAATCACCCTGTGCTTCAATTATGAAGAGCCGATCTGGGTGTCGTCGTTGTCGATCAAAGAGGGACAAGTCACGCTGCAGGGGCGTGCCGTCGACGTCAACCATGACACCCGGCTGATCCTGGCGCTGCTCGATCGGTTGAAGGCCACCAAGGGCTTTTCGCAGGTGCAGTCGTACAACATCGGCGACACCACCGGCAAAGATCAAACCCGCGCCTTCACGATCGGTTTCACCGTCGACGCCATGGCCGGCATGGAGAGCAAATGACCCTGAACAAACGCGAGCGTTATATCGCCATCGGCGTCGGCGTGGCCGTGTTGCTGTACATCAGCGACTCGATTTTTTTCACGCCGATGTTCGACCAGTTGAGCCAGGCTGACAAGCTCATCGATGAGCATCAGCAGGAACTGCTGAAAGACAACGGCATCATGCAAAACAGCTTGACGGCCCGGCGAAAATGGAAATCGCTGACCGACAATCATCTTCCGGCCGACGCCTCCACGGCCGAGCAGGCGATGCTCGCCCGCGTGCGCGACGTGGCCCAATCCACGGGCCTGGCGCTCGGGCAGCAGAATCGCAGCACGCATGAAAAGCAGGGCGGCTTTGAAGTCATCACCCGCCGATTCAGCGGCGAAGGCAACATGTACCGACTCACGCGATTTTTGTACGAACTCGATCGCTCGGAAATTCCCGTGCGCGTCGTCGACCTGAGCATCAATTCCAAGAAAGACGGAACGGATGACCTTTTGGTGACCTTCGGCATCAGCACGCTGTACGATCCGCCGGCGGCCCCGGCGAAGGTGGCGTCGCTCTCCTTCACGCGCGGGGGTGCGGAATGAAATCCACCCGTTTTTCCATGATCGCGAGTGTTGTTGCGATGACCGGAGCGTTCGCGCTCGCCGCCGCCACCACGCAGCCGACGTCGGACACCCGCCCGACTCTGGATGATTTCACCGTCCTTAGCGAACGGAACATGTTCATGCGTGACCGTCCCCGGCCGCGCGTCTACGAGCGCCGCACTCCGTCGAGCCGTCCGACGGAGCGGTACGACACCCCCGAAGCCATCGAGCGCTACACCGTGCTTCGCGGCGTGGTGATCGAGGACAACGAACTGCACGCCTATGTCGAAAACACGCACACCGGCGTGGTCCGCAAGCTCGCCACCGGCGACACGATCGGCGGCGGGCGCGTGGCGGACATCGCCATCGACGCGGTGCAGTTCGAAAACGACGGCCGATTCGCCTGGGTGGAGATCGGCCAGAACCTGCGCGGCGCCCGTGTCGAAGCGCCGGCGTCGATGCCCGCGACCACCATGCCCGCCGATGCCGCCAATTTGAGCGTGCTCGAACGAATGAAGTTGCGCCGACAACAGGAACACGCTCATTAATTTTTTCCGATTGAATACCAGCGTCTTGAACACGCTCCCGATTTGAAGGAATGCACGATATGCAGCAGAAGCACCCCCGATCGATCCTCCGGGCCGCCGCAGCAGCCGCCGTCATTGGCTCGCAACTGATCGCCTCCGTACCGCTCTACGCCCAGACCGCGCCGACGCAGCCCACCACGCGCCCGGCCACCCGCACGGGCGGCGTCATCAAGTCGAACGGTCGGCTGATGATCAATTTCCAGGACGCTTCGATCGACGTCGTCCTCGACGAGCTGTCGTCGGCGGCGGGCTTCATCGTGGTGAAGGAAGTGAAGCCCGAAGGACGCGTCACGCTCGTCAGCAAGCAGCCGATCGCGCCCGATGAAGCTGTCTCCCTGCTCAACACCGTCCTCCGCAACGCCGGCTACGCCGCCATTCAGCAGGACCGCATCCTCAAAATCGTCTCCCGCGATGCGGCCAAGCGCCTGAACATCCCGGTGCACTCGGGCAATCGTCCGGAAGACGTCGCCAACACCGATGAATTGATCACCCAGGTCATCCCGCTGCGGTATTCCGACGCCACCCAGCTGAAAACCGACCTTCAGCCGCTGATCAATCCCGACGCCGACTTCACCGCCAATGCCTCGAGCAATGTCCTGATCATCACCGATACGTCGGCGAACGTTCGCCGCGTGGTCCAGATCGTGGCGGCGCTCGATACGTCGGTCGCCGACTCGATCGATGTGAAGGTCTACCCGCTCAAGCACGCGATCGCCGCCGACGCCGCCAAGCTCATCAATGACGTCTTCGGAAATCTCAATTCCGCTCTGCCCAACGGCGGGGGCGACAACCAGGGGGGCGGCTTCCCCGGCGGCCCGGGCGGGTTCCGGAATTTCTTCCGCCAGCAACAGCAGCAGTCCAACAACAAAAAAGGCGCCGGCAAAGTCACGGCCGCTTCGGATGACCGGACGAACTCCGTGGTCGTCTCCGGTCCTGCCGATTCGCTGCAACTGCTCGACGGCGTCATCAAGCAGCTCGATTCCAACCCCGCCGACGCTCAGACGGTGTATGTGTATCGCCTTCGCAATGCCCAGGCGATCAATCTGGAATCGGTCCTGAATGCCCTGTTCAACGGCACGCCGATCACCAACCGCAACGTCACCGACAACGCCACCCGTCTGCAACAGGCCCGCAACAACGACTCGCTCAGCAGCTTCAGCAGCAGCGGCAATCAGCGGTCCAACAGCACCGGCAACGGCAACACGAATTCCGGATACGCGGGCCGGCAAAATCTTTCGCCTCAGGCTCAAAAAACCGGCGCCGATCTGGCGGGCCAAGTCACCGTCATTGCCGAAACCGGGACCAATTCCCTGCTCATTCAGACCGCCCCGTCGAATTACGACCGCGTCAAGGCCGTCCTTGATGAGCTCGACAAGCCGGTCCAGCAGGTGCTGATCAAGGTGCTTTTTGCCGAAGTCACGCATGATCAGGAAACCGACATCGGCGCTGAAATTTCCGCCCTGAACATGCGGGCGGGCAACAACACCCAGACCAGCAACACCACGCTCCCGCCCAACAATTCCCCCAGCATGGGGACGATCGGCGGCACGAACCTGGGCATCCCGGTCACCGGGCAGGGGCTGGTCGTGCAATTGCTCGAAACCAATTTCACCGCCACCATTCGCGCCCTCGAAACCGCCGGCAAGCTCGATGTGCTTTCGCGGCCGTACATCCTCGCGTCGGACAACCAACTCGCCACCATCACCGTCGGCCAAGAGGTGCCGTTCGTTCAAGACACCCGCATCACCGACTCCGGCCAGCAGTTCAACACCAACGTCTACAAGGACATCGGCATCCTGCTGGACGTCATCCCGCACATCAATCCCGATGGGCTCGTCATCCTCGACGTCGCGCCGGAAATCAGCTCGCTGACGAGCCAGACTGTCGCGCTCTCGGACACCGTCTCGCAGCCCGTCATCGCCAAGCGGTCGGCCCAATCGCGCGTCAGCGTCAAGAGCGGCCAGACCATCGTCATCGGCGGCTTGATGCAGGACCAGCTCACCGAATCCGTCACCAAGGTGCCGCTTCTGGGCGACATCCCGTTGCTCGGCGAACTGTTCAAGCGGACCAACCGCACCAAGACCAAGACCGAACTGCTCATTTTCCTCACGCCCCATGTTGCAGCCTCGCCTGATGTGCTGGACGATATGGCCAAGGACGAAGTCGGCGGCACGCACAATGTCACCGGCGCGATTGCCCCGGGCGTGTACCAGGAGCACATGGACAACATGAAACGCGGCGAACCCAAGACCCAGCCCACTACCCAACCCATGCCGAACGGGGCGGGCCAATGACGCGAGATCGGCTGTCGCGCGATCGACTGACGGGCGATCGGCAGACGCGGCGCCGGGCCCTGGCCGGTCTGCTGGTGCTCGTCGCCGTCGTCGCCCCGGGGTGCCAGGCCCCTCAGAAATCCGCCGCCACCGCGCCCGCCGCGGCGTCGGAGGGGCCTCACCCGGTCATTTCCAACCTCGATCCGGGGGCCATGCGCCTGCAGGACATCAGCGGCGCCTTGCTGATGTATTTTGCCCTGCACCGGAAACTGCCCGCTCAGCTCGACGACCTCAAGCCCCTCGCCGAAGGGGATGCCCCCCTCAATTTCACCAGCCCCCGGTCCGGCAAGCCCTATCTCTACACCCCGAACGGCATCATTCTGCAAGATCTGAACCAGCGGATGATCGTCTATGACCCCGCCCCGGGCCCGTACGGGTACCGCGAGGCCATCACCATCGATGAGCCGATCGTCGGCCAACCGCTGGTCGCTAAAGTGGTTGCCGTCCCCGAATCCTTTTTTCTCCTGCGGCCGCCCCGATAACCCGCCGGCGTCGTAAGTGCGAAAAAACACGCGCCGGCCGTTCCTGCCATTTTGTTTTCGCGTTTGGCCGATAAGTTGCGAAGGGGCCGCGGCTTGCGGCGAAAAAAGACGCGCGCCGGCGCGACGGCCCTTGCCCAGCCCGCCACGCGGGTTACGCCCCATCGACTGCGTTCGTCCGGTGCGCCCGCTGCGACTCGTGCGATCAATATCGATGCGTCTCTTCATGCCGCCTCCGATGGGTTTCCCCGCTGGCCCCTGGCCGGGCGTCTCCCCAATCCCGTTTTACCGCCGCCGGTGCTAAAAATCGGCCAAAATCGGCCTGATTTTGATCCGAAACTGAACCGGGCGGGGGGCAATTCAGTAGTACCCCTCAGTTGGTGTGTCTCAGCGGGCCTGTCCCGGCAGGATGGTCAACTTCTGAAACGCCAATGCCGGCAGCGGCGTCCTTAGCGGACGAGCGCCGCCGAAGCGGGGGCGGCAGCGGGCACGCAGGGGCGTTGTAAGTCGGGTCGCATTCCGGATTTTTCTGAAATCGCTCCTCATGCAATGCCGTCGTTTAGTCCGATGAGTCTGAGTGCACTGACTGGTGCCAGGACTCAAAATTTCGTTGACCCCTGTCGTCGATCGACGTATACCAACCCTTCCGATTTACGGAGGGGCCGGCCGTCGACGCGGCGGATTGAACCGACAACCCAGAACGGAACCTAACCCTGTGAACGTGAAAACCTCCTTCGGCATCCTCCTTTGCATGGCGCTGACGTCCGCGGGCTTCGCCCAAACGGATACGGGCGCCCAGACCGTTGAGAAGGGGTACACGCAACCGTCTTACCGCAAAGAACTTGCCTTCAGCTTCCAGGGGATCATCGCCAAGGTCGATGTTAAGGAAGGGGACCGCGTCAAGGCGGGCGCCGAACTGATGAAGCAGGACGACCGCATGGAAGAAAAGCGCCTGCAAGGCCTTCGCCTGCAGGCCGACCAAACCCTCCTGGTCAAGGCCAAGCAAGCCACCCTGGAAAACAAGAAAGTCGAAGCCAAACGCGTCGAGGGCAACTATCAAAAAGGCGCCGCCACCGAATCCGAAATGCTCCAGGCCAAGCTCGACGTGACCCTCGCCCAGGCGGAAGTCGAACTCGCCCAGCACGACCAAGTCGTCAAGACCGCCGACGCCGACCTGCAGGAAGTTCACGTGAAGCTGCTGTCGCTGAAGTCGCCGATGGACGGCATCGTTGAAAAAATCGTCCAAGGCGAAGGCGAAGTCGCCAACATCGACAAGCCCTCCATCGTGGTCGTCAAAAACGATCCGCTCTACATCGAACTCAAGACCATGCCGGTCGCCACCGTGCAGAAGTTGAAGGTGGGAGACACGCTCGACGTGCGCTACCCCGGCGAAGATACGTGGCAGAAGGCCACCATCAATTTCATCGCCCCGGTCGCCAACGCCGGCGCCGGCACGCAGGCGATCCGCCTGGAAATGCCCAACCCCGAACACCGCTCGACAGGCTTGGCCATCGACGTGAAAATCCCCGGGGCGTCGGTTGCGGATGCAAGATAATCGTGCGTCGAGCGTCGCCGGACGCTCGGCCCACTTCTTAATGAAGGTGAATTGTGGCTTCAATCGTCGAAACCCAAAATAGCGGCCAGGAACAGCAACGCGAGCAGGAACGCCAACAGGCGCAGCAGCAGCTCATGCGATCGCACTTGGTCGCCAAGCTCCTGGCCGCCGGTCCGGACATCCGCGAGTTCATGCACAACCTGCTGCATGTCCAGGCGATCGTCGTCAACGGCACCGAAGCGGCCGGCTTCCTGCTCCAGCCCGACCCGCAGCAGCAGTCCGTGCAACTGCACAACGTCAGCCACATCCGCCCCGATCAGTCCGACGAAGAAACCCGCAAGGCCGCCCTCCAGGCGTTCAGCGAAATCATCGGCGACTGCCTCCGCCAGGATAAGGACGGCGTCATCAACGTTTCCGGCCCGCACGACTCGGCCGAGCCGCAGTTCTGCCTCGTCACCCTCCTGCGCGACCAGAACCAGATCGTCGCCGCCAGCGCCGTCATCACCCGCTGCCGCGACGAAGAACGCGCCCGCCAGCGCCTGGAAACCATGCGCCTTGTCGCCGGCTACTTCGACATGTGGCTGCTGAAGCGCCAGAACGAGCAGTCGATCCAGGTCAGCCAGCGCCACCAGGACGTCCTGCAGGCGACCGCCGCCTTCGCCAACGGGGAAGGCTTCCAATCCGCCGCCGCCAACCTCTGCAACGAGCTCGTCGCCCGCACCCACGCCAGCCGCGTCAGCCTCGGCTGGGTCAAGCTTCGCACCGTCAAGCTCCTGGCGATGAGCCACACCGAAGAGTTCGACCGCAAGCAGGAATTGAGCGTCGCCATCACCAAGGCGATGGAAGAATGCGTCGACCAGCAGGAACTCGTCCAGTACGACCCCGACCCGGCCGGCCACACCACCAACAACATCACCCGCGCCGCCGTCGCGCTGTCGCGCATGGAGAACGGCAATAAGATCGTCAGCCTTCCGCTGCGCAACAAGAATGAAGTGGTCGGCGTTCTCACGCTGGAGTACCCGCCCAACCGCACCCTCACTCCGCACACCACGACCAGCCTCGCCGTGCTCGCCGAGGTGATGGCCCCGCAGATCCATGACCGCTACCAGGACGACCGCTGGATCGCCGTCAAGATCGGCCGCAGCATCGAACACAACAGCAAGTACATCCTCGGCCCGCGCCACACGCTGGCGAAGGTGATCTTCCTCAGCGTGATCGCCCTGGCGCTGCTCATCACGCTTTGGTCGCCGATGTTCCGCGTGGCGGCGCCGTTCCAGTTCGTCCCCGTCACCAAGGCGACCATCAGCTCCCCCATGGAAGGCGTCATCGACGAAGTCTACGTCGAGCCCGGCAATCCCGTGGCGGCCGGCCAGCCCCTCGTGCGCTTCAAGACCGATGAACTGCAGGTCGAGCGCGAGAAGCTCGAATACCAACGCGTCGCCGCCGAAAAAGCCGCGTACGCCGCCATCAACGATAAAGACCCGGAAAATGATTCGGACTACGGCGTGAAAATGCTCGAAGCCAAGAGCTATGCCAAGCAGATCGAAGAAACGGACATGAAGATCGCCAAGGCGACCGTCCGCTCCCCGATCGCCGGCACCGTGCTGAAGGGCGACCTCAAGGAAAAAGCCAAGAGCCAGGTCAAGGAGGGGGACCCCCTCATGGAAGTCGCCCCCATCGGCGCCAAGGGAGACCTGCAGGCCGAACTCCAGGTCAACGAACGCGACATCCAGATGATCCACGTCGACAGCAAGGGCACGCTGGCCACCACCAGCAGCCCGACCGATCGGCATGACATCACCGTCACCCGCATTGTCCCGCTGGGCGATCCGAAAGACGGCAAAAACACCTTCAAGGTGTATGCCACCCTCTCGGATTTCAGCCCCACCTGGCAG